>CAIRGO010000017.1 GCA_903878115.1 Akkermansiaceae bacterium
AAAGCGCATCATCCTTTTAACCAATAACCAATCACCTATTCCCAACCCTTTCCGGAGTTAATGGGTTTTCTCCGGGATACCAGGGGCCGTCGGTATGAACCGGCGGTCCCTCATTTTTTTAGCTGCGTTTTGTCACCCGTTTGTCACCCGTTTGTCACCCGTTATTGGCGTTCCCGTTTCGCGACAGGCCGCTACGATAACCACGTCACACATTATGAAAAACCGTTATCAAGCCGTATTCACCGCATCCCTCGTCCTGGCCTCGGCCCTCACCCTCAACGCCGCCGACTTCTATTTCAAGGACGGCGACAAGGTGGTGATGATGGGCGACAGCATCACCGAGCAATATCTCTACAGCCGCTATGTCGAGGCCTGGACACTCACCCGCTTCCCTGCCTGGAACATCACCTTCGTGAACGTCGGGATCAGTGGCGACCGCTCCACCGGAGGCAACAGCCGCTTCGCCCGCGACGTGATTCCTAACAACCCGACCGTCATGACAGTTGATTTCGGGATGAACGACGGCGGGTATGCCCCATTCGCAGAGGCTGGCTTCAAGACCTACATGGGCGGACTGCAGGGGATCGCCGATCAGGCCAAGACCGCGAACGTCCGTGTTGCCTGGCTCACGCCCAGCCCGAAGGAGGAAGAGGCGGCCGGCCCTGCGATCAAGGGCTACAATGAAACCCTAGAAAAATATTCGGCGGGCGTCAAACAGATCGCCGCCACGAACGGCAACGCGCTGTTCGTCGATCAGTTTCATCCTTACATCACCGCCATTGACAAGGCCCGCGCCGCGGATCCCAAAAACCGCATCGGCGGCGGCGACGCCGTCCACCCCGGCCCGCCCGGACAGGCGCTGATGGCCTGGGCCATACTCAAGGGCATGAATTTCCCGTCGACCGTCGCCTCCGTGGAAATCAATGCGGCCTCCGGCAAGGTTGTCAAAACCCAGAACTGCAAGATCGATGGCATTAAAGTGGCAGCAGATGGCAAGATCGAATTCAAGCAACTGGACGCCGCCCTGCCGTTTTTCCCGGCGGAGGCGAAACCCATGCTGCAATGGGTACCCATGATGGACGAGCTGAACGATTACCGCTTGAAAGTCACCGGCTTAAAGCCCGGCCAGTATGAGATCCGGCTCGGCGGCATCAAGGTCGCGGAGCACTCCCATACCGAGCTCAACACCGGCGTCAATCTCGCCGCCGCTGTCCTCGCCGTTGGCCCGATCGCCGACCAAGTGAAAACCTTTTCGGATGCCCTCCAGGCCAAGAACCAATACTATCACGGGCAGATTTTCCGGGGAGTCCTGATCGCGGACATCAACATCCCCGACTTTCTCGAGATCAAGAAGGAAACCATCGAAACCAAACGCGCCGCGGCATTCAAAGAACGCTTGGCCAAAATGCCACAATACTTCGACGCGATCAGGAAGACGCTCGTCATGCAGCCCCATCAGGTAGAAATTGTCGCTATGCCGAAACCGTAAAGGAATCATCTATAAACACCGTATTTCGCATCTATCATCATGGGGCTGATGGCCCAGGTGTGTCCGGGCTTGGGCGGCCTAGCTCGAGCACAGGGGACTGCCTAAACTTCGTGGCACCATTCTGTCCCATTGCTTCTCCAAGTTACTTATCAATCCATACCCAGCACGGGTTCTGTTGCTCGAAAGAGAAATAGAACCGCAATGCCTCTTGAGCGATAGTGATCTACCATTTTGCGAAGCCTGCTGGCATGGACGTAAAGTAGCGAAGTCGAATGGACGAATTCAGAAGATTCCCTCATAGGATTGCAGATTGATTGTTCAGCCACGTAGCCATTCGCGTCCATTCGTTCATTCGCGGTTTTTCTATCCCTAGCTTGATCGCCGTGTGTCTTGGCGTCTTGTGTCTTGGAGCGCAAGCGATCTTTTTTTTGTCACCCGTTTGTCACCCGTTCTTGTGGTTGTCGGGTCACCGTCGTGCCGCTACATTACTCCAGTGTCGCGTCTGCGGAATCAAAACGCTGCCCATTGATCCACAACTCCACAATCACAACAACCACCACTGCCTGAGAATCATGACGAAAACATACCATCAATTCGGATCCACCCTGCTGGCCATGGCCATGCTGCTGAACCTGCCTGTCATGGCGGCCGAGGGTCCACCGGATCTTACAAAGGGCGAAACCTCCGGGGTCAATCCTAAGCAGACCTACAATCTTGGATCGACCGGGATGCGCGGCTGGATCTATCTGAAACCCGTAACCCACTTCGATGGCTTGCAAAGCCGCACCACGGAGGTCAGCCGGCAGATTCTCGTCACCCATGTCGGGGTCAAGTCACCGGCCGACGGGGTGATCCAGATCAATGATGTGATTCTCGGAATTAACGGCAAGATGTTCACCGATGATGCGCGCCGCAGCATCGCGCTGGCGATCCAGGAGGCGGAAAAGGAGACCAACAAAGGAATCCTGAAGCTGACCCGTTGGCGCGCTGGCAAGACCGACGTGGCAGAACTCAAGCTCAACATCATGGGCACCTACAGCGCCACCGCGCCTTACAACTGTTCGAAGTCGAAGAAGATTTTCGCCGATGCGTGCAAGGCGTTGGAAAAGGAACCGTTGAGTGAAAACTGGTGTGGCTCGATCAGCGGGCTGGCTCTGTTAGCCGCAGGCAACCCCGACAATATGCCCAAGATCAGGGAGTTCGCCCACAAGATGGGGCCGACCACCATGGATCGGTCGAAAATCGGTATGGACGTCTGGGAGAGTGGCTACCGCAACCTGTTCCTAACCGAGTATTACCTGCGCACCGGCGACAAGGAAGTCTTGCACGCCATCCGTGAAATCACCATTTACACGGCGCAAGGGCAGGGCCTGTATGGCACCTTCGGTCATGGTTTTGCCGATCGCACCGCCGATGGCAAGCTGCATGGATCCATTCCGCCCTACGGCCCGGTCAATCAGGCCGGCTTGGTAGCCAATCTGGGCATCGTGATGGGTAAAAAATGCGGGGTGATAGATGCTGAGATTGATCCGGCCATCGAGCGGGGCTCGAAGTTTTTCGCCTACTTTGTGGACAAGGGGACCATTCCCTATGGCGAGCACGAGCCGTATGCGTTTCATGACAACAATGGCAAGAGCGCGATGTCTGCGGTGTTCTATGCCATGCAGGGCAACCGGCCCAAGGAAACCCAATTCTTCGCCAAGATGGCCACGGCCGGCTACAAGAACCGCGAGTGCGGCCACACCGGCCAAGGGTTCAGCTATCTGTGGGGCGCCTTGGGTGCCAATATCGGCGGCCCCACCGCGGGCGCGGCTTTCTTCAGGCAAGCGTCCGCCCACCTCGACCTGGTGCGCCGCTGCGACGGCTCGTTCACCTATGATGGCGGCGAACAATACGGCCCCGGCTCGACCGACGACGATACCTACTACGGGAAAAGCAGTTACAGCGGCCTGAGCCCCAACGCCACCTATGTGCTGACATATTCGATGCCTTTGAAAAACCTCTGTATCACCGGCAAGGACGCCAAGCCCACCAACGCGCTCACCCAACAGGATGTGGCGGCTGCCATTACCTCAGGCCGTTTTGACCTAGACCGCCTGCAAATGACGCCCAAGCAATTGGTGGCGGCCTTCAGCGATTGGTCGCCGGTCGCGCGCGGCTGGGCGGCGGAAGAACTGGCCAAGCGTCCCGAAGCCAAGTCGATGGAGCCGGAATTGCTCAAGATGGCGGAAGGCAAGGATGCGCATATCGCCCAAGGTGCCTGTGAAACGCTCGGCTACATGAAGAGCGTCGCGGCGCTGCCGGTGTTTGTGCGCTTGCTCTCGCATCAAGACCGCTGGCTGCGCTACAAGGCCGCACAAGCCATCAAGCTCATCAACAATGTGGCCAAGCCCGTGCTGCCGGAAATTTTGGCAGCCACGGCCAAAACCGCCGAGCCACAGCAGCCGATCAGCTGGGCCGATCCGATCCAGATCGCCCAGGGTCAGCTCGCCGTCGCCTTGTTCGATGGACCATTGGCCCAGAGCGTCAAGACCAGCGATCCGAAATTGGTGTATCCAGCGATCCGCGCGATTGCTAACAATCCTGACGGCATGGCGGGCTATCACCTGCGCGGCTATTTTGAAAAGAACCTCAGTCTGGAGGACGTGCAGGTACTGGCTCCAGAACTCCTCGTCGCGGTGAAAACCATGAGCCCAGCGGACCGGATGTTCTCCAACGAACTCCGCATGGGTGCCTTCAAGGCCCTGGCGAAATACAACTACATCGAGTGCATCGATGCGGGTATCCAGTTTGCCATGACCCAGGGCGGCCACGCCAGCGAGAGCCGCACTGGTGTGATCATGGAGGAGATCGTGAAGTTTGGCACGGCCGCCCGCGGCGCGCTGCCGCAACTCAAGGCGCTCGTTGAGCTCTTCAACAACGAGGCCAAGAACAACATCTTCCCCGAGGGTTGCAACCGGCAGCGGGTGGACTCGGTTGAAGCGGCGATCAAGTCCATCGAGGCCGCGACCACCCAGCCGGAATTGCGGAGTATCAAGAAGTAACGTAAACTCTAACGAAAATATCTATCAGATGAATACACAACTCATCAGAATGTGCATGGCAGGGTTGGTGACCACCTGTGGAATACTGGCTGCGGATCTCTCTAAAGTCCCCCAGATCCATGAAACGCAGGCACAACGCGATGAGCGCATGCAGTGGTTTCGCGATGCGAAGTTCGGCATGTTCATCCACTGGGGGCCCTGTTCAGTCGGCCAGAAGGAGATCGGCTGGGGCCGTGATGCCAACCGCCCGTGGGATATCAACGGCGTCCAAACTCCGCGCACCGACGATCCCGTTTACGATAACTACTACAAGGAGTTCAATCCGACGAAATACAACGCGGACGCCTGGGTGAAGTTTGCCAAAGACTCGGGCATGAAATACATGGTGCTCATCGCCAAACACCACGACGGCTTCGCGCAATTCGACTCGAAGGCCGGCAATTACAATATCATGGCCAGTCCTTACAAAAAGGACATCGTCAAGGCTTACGCCGACGCCTGCCACAAAAACGGGATGAAGCTCGGCCTTTACTATTCCACCCGCGATTGGCATCACCCCGACTACCTCGTTGGCGACAACGTGAAATACGACGAGTTCTACCGCACACAGGTCAAGGAGCTGTTAGAAAACTACGGGCAGGTTGATGTGATGTGGTTCGATCACGTCGGCGGCCGCGACTGGGGCAAGTGGAAGTTCGATGAACTCTTCGAGATGATGTACAAGCTCCAACCCAAACTCATCGTCAACAACCGTGCCACCAAGTTTTGCGGACCCGCCACGCCCGAAGACCGCCCACCAGTTACGCCGGAATTTGCCAAGATGTGTGATGGCGACTACGGCACACCCGAGGGGGTTATCGGCGGCATGAACATTGCCAACGACTGGGAATCCTGCATCCATGTCGGGCAGGGTTGGTCGTATCGCGGCGAGGACGGCTTCAAGGGACCCGATGACTGCATCAAGATGCTAGTCAGTTGCACCACCGGCGGCGGCAATCTATTGCTCAACTTCGGCCCGCGTCCGGACGGCACCTTTGCCGATGGCGAAGTCAAGGTTGCCACTGCCATGGGCGAGTGGCTTAAAAAATATGGAGAGTCCATTTACGGCACCCGCGGCGGTCCATACCGCAACGGGTCATGGGGCGGCACCTGCCACAAAGGCAACAAGATGTATGTGCACGTGTATGACTGGCCGCGCGAAGGGCTGGCGCTTGACCCGCTTTCTAACAAAGTGCTGGCGGCACGCACCTTGACGGGCGGAAACGTCACCTTCAAGCAGAGCAAGGACGAGCTCTCGCTGGAGGTTGCGCCCAAGGATCGCGATACGCCGGTCACGGTGATCGAACTGACCTTGGAGAACACGATCGCCACCGGCACCCTCAGCGGCGCGATCCATACGCCGAAGGATTATATTTCCGAGTTGGGGGCGCTGCTCAGTGAAAACGCCAAACTCGAGATCAGCTCCACCTGCTCTTGGAACAATCCAGCGGAGTATTCCAAGCTTTTCACCGGCGACAAGGTGGGTTACGCGTTCCATACCGACAAAGAGAAAAACCCTTGGGCCAAGATCGACATCGGGGCGGTTAAAATAATCAACGCCGTAGTCATCGACAACCGTCCTGAGGACCGTCGCAGCGAAGGGCTCATCCTCTCGGTATCGGAAGACGGTAATCAATGGGAGGAAGTCTGGAAAGCCAAAGAGTGGACTGCTTCGTGGGTTGTCCCCTTGACCCATGTGGATGCCGGCGCGACAGTGCCAGGGCGTAAAGCCAGGTATATTCGGTTAGAAACCAAGAACGATTCCCCACGCGAGTTGATGCTCCAGCGCGTCGCGGTATTCGGTGTGAAATGAACGGACAAGGCTCTGACGAGCACAACCATCTTCCGCTTCGGC
>CAIRGO010000018.1 GCA_903878115.1 Akkermansiaceae bacterium
CCAAGGGATTATGAGTCCCCTGCTCTAACCGCTGAGCTACAGGCCCTTTGGGAAACTTTTTCCTGTGGGAAATTTCTTTGTGGCGAGGGAGTTGGTATCGTGGAGTGTCCCCGGTGACAAGAAAAATCGGGCACAAATGAAACTAGCGGGAATTGCATGGTATATTTCATGCAATGATCTTCAGCGGCAATGGCGCGTCACCATACCAGCCTAGCCCATCGGGCTAGGACGCGAGTCGTTGAATATTCACGAAGACTGAAAGCTCGATCTATCGTGATGCTTCATTTGCTCACGGAACCACATAGGACGGGCTTTCAGCCCTGAATATGTTGATCGATCTTTTTCCACCTAGCCCGATGGGCTAGGTGGTATAGGTTGCGCCTTTGGCGCAGAGGAAGCATGTAGAATATACTCTGACATTCAGGCAAATTCCCGCAGAATATTTCGTCCTCTATTGCTGGCGGCATGTTATCCGACATCGACCGCACCGCAGAGCTTACCCCGTTACTTACCGAGGGGCGCAAGGAACTATCGAAGGCGCAAAAAGTAGCAGCTTAAAAAATATCACTTCATATTGTATTGCCGTCAGTCTCGAAAGGGACAGCGGTTTTTTGCATACTTGACATAGGAAGAAACAGTTAGTAGTAATAACTGATGACAAAAGCAAAATTTGTAATTTTAACGATCATTACATTCGGGATTTTGACGATTATCTCCAACTCGTATGAGCCTAGGATATGGACACGCTCAGATGGGAAAAAAGCAGCGGGAACTTTAGTTGAGTTCAAAAATGAAGAAGTAACGATAAAATTTGGGGAGAGTGAAATCATAATTAAATTACAAGACCTTTCACCCGAAGACCGTGCTTACCTTTTAGCAATCGCTTCTCCACAAAAAGCTGAATCTGATCGACTTATAGACAAGCAGTCTGATTCTGGGGTCAGCAAGAAATTTACAGATATTGATGAGGAAAAAGTTCTTTTTGAGATCAAGTTAACGGATTCGGGTAACCATTGCTGGTGCCATGTTTTCATCAATAATGAACTGCCAAAACCTGAAGACGTTGATAAAATTGTTCGTTCTGCGCTTGAATCTGCCATAATCATTTCGCCAAACAAAAACATATGGACAACCGCGTGCAGAAACGATGACGTTGGAACTACTCTCAAAACAACAGAATACTCTGGTACTTTGGTATACGAATCCAAGGAAAAACGAATCGTAACAGCATCTGAACACAGCGGTGAAAAAATATCAGTAATTGATTCTGAAAATTACTACATGCAAATAGTTGAGAGCAAGACATTAGCTGGCATAAAGCCAGAAAGAAAGTGGTTATCGATCTCAATAGTTTTTCCGATACAACCAGATATTGACAAAGCAGCAGCAATCGCAATTGCTGAAATAGAGAAACGAGTAGCACTAGGAATTGACATCAACTTATATTTGAGAGTAGGAGATAAGAAGAATAAATTTAGCTGGCAGCAAATCAAAAATTCAGATCAACCGGGTTATGTGTGGTTCTCTTATGATTCTTTAAAACGAACAATCAGTGGTGGATCTAAGTTGATAAAAGTAGTGCCGTAATCCTTTCATACCTCGTTCTTAGGCACATGCTGTCGATAAAATCATTTCTTCCTAAAATCCCACGGAGCCACTGGACTCTATTGCGAGCAAATAACAATCCGCGCCGATCAAGAGGAAGGAAGGAACTAACCAAAGCGAGCAAAGCAGCGTAATTTTTCCCGAGTGGGAGCTTGTAAGTGAAACGTCTCTCAGAAATGGGAGGCGTTTTATTTTTGCCGATCATCAATAACGCATAAATTATACAAGAAGGAAATTAGGGCGCAACCTACCGCCATACGTGAGGGTTAGTCTTGCGCTGGAACTGGAATCAACCATTGCA
Source organism: Akkermansiaceae bacterium (assembly GCA_903878115.1). Lineage (GTDB taxonomy): Bacteria > Verrucomicrobiota > Verrucomicrobiia > Verrucomicrobiales > Akkermansiaceae > UBA956. Next base: position 1,907 of record CAIRGO010000018.1, read on the forward strand.
GCTAGGCTAAGGAGAATCAGCAAGGTGGACAAGGTGGAGTTTTGCTTTTGCAGAAATCTGAGGAAGCAAATCCAATCGACACCCGCGAACAAATCGCATCCATCGCGGATTGGTATCTCACTCATTTCAACTTTTTGACTTTATCTAAAATCCTCGATTCATCGCCGACATAAACAACGCCGTTAATTTTTAATGTTAGAATTCCTTTTGCGCTGCGACTATTAACGACAATTTTCGTATCTGGAAAGATGGTGGTTTCCTTGCCTGCTTCGTCCCGCAACGAGCATGTTCGGACGACTAAAATGTTTAACGGAAATACCGCACCGTCTAAATTGCTGAGAATAACATCATCGTCAGCAATAATTTTATTTGCACTCTCTGGGACATTGCTCTGAGTTTCTGGGGCAATCTTAGGCGAAACTTTTTCCACTTCGGGGATTGGTGGCACTATCGGATTAGCTTTAGCGATTTTCGGCACAGATTCTGAATTGGAATTTGTATTTAAAACGACTTCAGCTTTCTGTGCATACTTTTCCTGATTTTTGAGACTATTCGCACACGACTTAAGCCCACTCAAAATAACGAAACCCAAAAATAGTGTGAAGATAATCGCAATTAGCATCTTAATTCCAGATGAGCCTTTACCGCAAGACTGACAACGCCACCCGCCGATTTTTAGCGAAGATAAGATCCAGATCGGAATCCATGCTCCGCAGAGAAACACTGTCACAATCAAGTGCAAAAGGTGATTTGTGCCAGGTCTGGCATGGAGAGTATACTGATTGCATTGAGGGCAATGTTTCTGCGTTTGTTCAACCATGCTACAACTCTAACACTTGTTAACTATTCTAGTCAAGCCTGTGATTATTTATCTCATTATCCACTGATTGATCCGCATCATATGAATGCATACTTCCGTGCATACCTGACCTCAAAAAGTATGCATTACAAACATTTAATGCACGTTTCCTACATTTGAAAAAGTCGCAAAATTACTTTATCCACGACTGTTTGCAACACTATGCGAAGCAAATAGTGGCAATCATGAGTCCCCTGCTCTAACCGCTGAGCTACAGGCCCTTTGGGAAACTTTTTCCTGTGGGAAATTTCTTTGTGGCGAGGGAGTTGGTATCGTGGAGTGTCCCCGGTGACAAGAAAAATCGATTAACTCCGCAGCGCTTTCTTAAGGAGTTTTGCTCAGCCAGCGAACGGCGTTAGCGATTACCTTCAAAGGCTCCGCCTGCTGATAGATCGCATACGTCTCGTGGCCTGGTCGAAAGTAAAAGACCTTACCTTTTTCTACTTTCCAAACACAACCGCTATCGAACTGTTCACCTTTGTCCCATTTCTCTTGAAAAATAATTTCATCGGGATGAGGCACATGAAAATGCCCTCCATACATTTCTGTGTGAGGCATATCCCATGTTAGAGGCAGACCTCTCGCAATCGGATGATTCGGCAGCAATGTCGTGGTGTGGGATGGCGCGCCATCAGCGCGATAGGCGGGAAATACACATTGCGGTAGCGTTAACTCCCATGCATCGTCCTTTTTTGTTAGTGAAGGAGTGATCGCTGCATCTTTTTTTAGAACTTTATAGATCACATCTTGATTGACAAAATTCCACTTGGCGGAGGCTCGTTCTGCGGCGGGAATTTGCGAGATCGCATCCGACTTAGCACGCTCTTGCATCAAGCGCACGAATGGTTTTGACCAATGCGCGGAGTGCAGAGTAATGAGCCCTAACTTACCCGCCTTGACCCGAGCAACGATACGCTCTGCGTTTGCATCGCTGAGTTCTTTGTTTTTTTTGTGCGACCAAAATACGATAACGTCCGTTTGATCCAGCATTGCTTCTTTCAACCCTTGTTCCTCGTCGGCTAAAGTAGCGCAAGTCACGGTAAAGTCGGGAGATTTTTTTAGTTCTGCAGCAATCGTTTCGCCGAGAAAAAGTTCACCATATGCCTGCTTTTGTTCTGGCTGTTGCTCGTCCCAAATCAAAACGCGAATGGTATCGGCATGCAGTAACGACGATGTTATGGCAAGAGCAAGTAAAACTGGACGAATCATGCATGCGCTACGTAATTCATGTAGTCGATCTTCCAAAAAAACATGACTCCATATCGAAATATGGAGCCGGCTGTCGGGATTGAACCGACGACCTGCTGATTACAAATCAGCTGCTCTACCGCTGAGCTAAGCCGGCTAAAAAACTTGGCACGTTTTGCGTGCGGGCGGGATTTGTAGTCTCCCGCATCGTGGACGGCAAGGTTTTTTTTAGAAACTTTTTGCCGTCACTAATAAAGGCACTATTTGGCAAAGGGAGTGATCGAAACAATCTTCCATGATTCTTTCTGTTCCGTCTCGTGATCGCGGAGGGTAACAGTATCACCCACTTTAGCATTGAGAAGGCCTGCGCCAGCTTCGGAAAGGTAGGACACCCATTTCTTTTCTGGATTGCTATCCCATGCTCCAAGCACGGAAATTTGGTAAGTAGCTCCTACGCTATTAGCGAGATTGACCACGGTGCCAATGTTTACGGCATCACAGCTCACGCCTTTGAAATCAGTGCCACGAGCGCGACCGACATCGCGTTCTAAGTCGCTGCGGCGACTGTTGAGATATTTCTCCATGTCTTTGGCAGCCTTGTACTCGAAATTTTCACGCAGGTCGCCGTGGGAACGCGCCACTTTTACTTCCTCGCGGTTTTGCGGGATACGCACCGACACAAGCTCATTGAGTTCTGCGCGACGTGCTTCTAAGCTCTCCCATGAAACAAGAAGCTCCTCCTGTTTGTTTTTATCCTCGCCGCTCACCAATGATTCGGTTTCGGGACGCGCTTTGATCACACGAGCCATGAGAGATTTTTTATCAAGTTCGCTGAAGACTGGGCATTCCATCAGACGACGGCCAAAATTCCGCGCTTCATTGATGTCCATGCGACTCACAAGATCGGAGAGCAGATCTTTATCTTCGCCCAATAGCGATTGCAGACGTTGTGATTTGCGCGGACCATCAGCGATAAAATCAGATTCTAGCTGATTCAAAATCGCCGCGCCAACATCAGCATTGAATACATTCGCCGCCATTGTTTCGCGTTCGCGACAGACCCAAATAAGGGCATCATAACCTAACGAACGTCGAGTAATCGCACGTCGAAGGTAGTCCTCAAGCGCTGCAATTTCTCCGCGAGCTTCGAAAATTTTAGCGATTTCACCAACGCCACGCGCACCGGCTTTTTCCACCACGCCCATGAGTTTTTCTACCCAAATAGAACCGAACGAATCAGGAAACGCATCATAAATTTCACGCTGACGCACAGCACTCATCCCAGAAATCGCTTCAGAAACGCGATTGTATTCTGATTTGATGACATCGATCAAACGAGCAGCATCTTCGGCTAGGGAAACCTTTGAAGAGTTGACCATTTGATCACGGATGAGCAAAAGTTCTAACACATGGCCTAACAAAAGGCGAGTTCCGCGCTTTACTTCAGCATCAATATCCGCATAGAGGCGCAGCAAAGATTCAGGCTCGTCGGCAAATAACTGCACTTCATTGGCGATGGCTTCCAATGCTTTAACTTTTACTTTCGGATCGCGAGCGACTTCGTAATCAGCGACTAACGCTTGTGCTGGAGTCATTTCACCAGCACGAAGAACGATATTGTCCGTGCGACGCGTTGGCACGACTACACGTTTGCTAGCGGCCATGGCTTTCTTTGCTCCATCCCACCATTTTTTGTAGTCAGCTTCGGCAATGACAGGGCCATTGAGTTCTTTTTCAAAGGCATCAAGCGTCATCGAATTCCCATGACTTTGCAACACATGCACGGCGAGTTCTACGGGATCAGATTTCGCAAAACGGCGTAAGTCCTCGATTTGTTCGAGCTTCTTGGCTCGGAAATCATCATTTTCAAGTGGTTCGGTTTTTTGCAGAACAAATTGCAAATCCATTTCTTGGGCGCTTTTCCCAATGAAATCCACAAAAACTTTTTTGTCTCTAAGACTCCATGACACGACCTTTCCTGCTCCCCACGATTTGCTGAGCAGGAAACAACCCGGAGCTACTTGAGATAACCGTTGACCGACGGCAGCGTTGATTCGGCCTGCTTCTACTAATTTAGCGACTTCTGGATGCATGAGCCACACTTTGGTAGCTTTCCTTAAAAAAAGCAAGTTAACTTTCAACAATGCCGCACTTTCGCTTAACTTAGTTAGCGAGGTGGTGACACCGGTGTCAAGGTTGTGGGCAAGCTCGCTGGCGCATCTAGAGTAGATGAGCGGGGCTTGCATTCATGCTGCATCCGATCAACCAATGTGCGTTTCAATGCCGCTACTTGATCATGCCACATGGTAGGAATTTTTTTCTCGCTTTCTTCCGTTAAAATGCCGTCAAACACACTACTGCCTTCCTGACTGATGATCGATAACCAAGCGCCTTCTTCACGCAATTCCATTTCAACCACAGCATTGCCATCCTCTAAACGGGCTGTCCGGGTATTCACGTCCACGGCACGCGCGGGAGTAAGTTGTGGGATCTGCGTAGGATGTTGAATACTAGCGATTGTGGGGCCTACGATCGGCCGATCTTGAGGAACGGCACCGAGCTGCGCCTCGAGAACTTTTTCCTCCCCAGCGCGAAAAATCGTAAGCTGAACTTTTTCGCCTACTTTGCGTAGCTGCATCAAGGCATCTAACTGGACTTCGTTGATCAATAACTGGTCATCAAATTTCCACAAAACATCCATTGCCTGCATCCCAGCATTGTGGGCGGGTCCTACTTCATCTACTTTGCAAACGATAAATCCTACTCCTTTTGGCAACTTCGGCAGCTGGGCACGCACAGCCCCGTCTGCGCGAAGCACTTCAAACCCAAGCCATGTCGACTGCTGTGGCAAAGGCGAAATGACGGCCGCTTTGGTAGCTCCCTGCTGCGGCATGGGGGTAGATGGATCAGGCTTCGCTTCTTGCGCGAACAATGGACAAAACGACAAGAAAAGAATGATTTCTAGTCTTGTCATCGATCGCCATGAAAGAAAACTCTGCATCAGAATTAAAAACGAGTTTTTGGAACGAGAACTTTTTCATCACGCGATTCAGAAACGGTAATGAGAAAACCACTTTTCGGATCACGGTAGCGCTCGCGTGTTTGAATGCGACGATTCACTTGACTCATCATGGAGCCATCCTCTGCGGATAATGTCCCCTCATAAATGCCAGAATCACTCACTTGCATGCGGTCAATTAAGACTGGCTGGTTGACTACTGCGCCGGCAGGGACTGGTTGCATAGTCATCACTTGTGATTGGTTTGCGTCTGGCGGCATCAAGAAAAGTGCTGTTCCGATTCCGATCAACAGTGCCGCAGCAGCGCTCCAAGTGAACTTATGAGACAACCGAGAAGATTTTCTCACCACTTCAGGTAATTCAATGATATCTTCACGAGCCGAAGCAAAGCGCGCAATGGCGCGAGAAACGTTATCTTCTCCCTGTGCGCTAAAAGCTGCTGGCATCAGGCGTTGAAGTGCTTTTTCAATTTCTTCAGGCGATTTCATGGCGACCCTCCTTCACGGTTTGTAATTCTTGAGATAGCTGTTCCAAAGCATAACGATAACGCGAGGCTGCGGTATTTGCAGGGATCGCCATCGCTTCTGATATTTGCTGAAATGTAAGTCCGCCCCATATCTTCATGACCACTACATCGCGAAGTTTCGGAGCTAAGCGCTGCACGGCTTCGCGAAGCATGATGGCTTCCTCGTCATCTTCCAGTGTGGGATCGAGCCAAACATCTTCGAAATCATTGAGATAAATAATAGATTCCTCGCGTTTTTTTCTGCGTGAATCGGTGCGTTTTTGATTCATGCCGCAAAAACGAATGGTAGAAAACGCCAAGGGCAAATCGGGAGGCTCGCCTCCTTTGTCCTCTTGGTAGTTCCACATACGCACCATGGTTTCCTGGACCAAATCCTCTGCTCCCTCGCGTGTAGTGCTCCAACCACGGGCAAAAAGCAACAAGCGGGCACCATTTTCACGGAACCACTTCTGCCAATTTTCTGCAGTCGTCTCAGCCATTCACAAGAACAATGCCACAAATCCCCGCATTTGTCTCTGGTTTATGAAACTTTTTTGAAAAAATATTCGCTAAATAAATTAAAACGGAGCTTCTTCGTCCGTCCAACTGCTACCCACATTCCATTCCTCGATCATATCGATCGGAAAATCATTCAAAAACCGCGATGGCTGCTGCATGATATCACCCGTGTATGATTTTGGATTAATCATCGGATAAAGCATATACAATTGATCCTTGGCACGGGTGATGGCCACATAAAACAAGCGCCGCTCTTCCTCTAACATACCATTATCCCCTGCTTCCAGAACTCTAGCATTGGGGAACTGCCCCTCAGCGAGCCAGATCAGAAATACCACTTTCCACTCCAACCCTTTTGCTTGATGGATCGATGACATTGTCACTTGCGGACCAGCATCGGCTTCTTTTTTTTTCGCAGCAGGATCACCGTCCGTGTTGCTCATCAAAGAAAGCTGCTCAAGAAATAGCAACACATCATCGAATGTCGTGCCATACTCTAACAATTTTTCCACATCATTTTTGCGGTGTTCGTAATTATCAAAGCTGCTTTTCATGTAATCGTCATACATGCCCTCTAACACCGAATAAATCATATCCGATGGCCGCGCAAACCCCTCAATGGGAGTCATTTCATCAAGAATAAATCCGATCTGCTGCCAATCTGCTGCCGATTTTTTGGGCACTTTAATCGCATCGAAAACGTCCGAAAATCGCTCAGGAAGCTCCTCCTTCTCTGCCCAGCCAGATTTATACCATGCGCCCCACATTTTATCCGCCGATCCAGGACCAATGCCGGGCAGAAGCTGCACCAATCGCTTAAAGGCAACTTCATCACGACGATTGGTGACAAAACGCAAAAACGCGCTCACGTCTTTGATATGAGCCTGTTCAAAAAATCTCAATCCACTAGTGATTGCAAAGGGAATTCCGCGCAAGGTCATCTCCATCTGTATTTCCATGCTCTGAAAATGCGCTCGATACAGAATCGCGATTTCATCCAGCTCAACGCCCTCATTTTGCAACTCGATGATGCGTTGACCAACAAACTCCGCCTGCATCGTTGGGTCATCGACACTAACCAAAGCAGGCTTCATTTCTCCGCCAATGCGCGATGCAATGAGATTTTTTTCAAAACGTTCTTTGTTTGCGCGAATCGCCACATTCGATAAATCCAAAATCTCAGGCACACTACGATAGTTCGTTTCAATCGTAAACTGACGACTCCCGGGCTTTTTCTCAGGAAAATCTAAGATATTAGCCATATCGGCACCACGCCATGAGTAGATCGATTGCGCATCATCACCGACAACCATTAAGCTATTTGTTTCGCCTTCTAACAACTCAATCAACTCACATTGCACATGGTTCGTGTCTTGAAATTCATCCACCAAAATATGGCGAAATTTTTTCTGATACAGCGCCAACAGATCAGGCCTGCTTTTCAACAATGCAACCGTGCGAACTAAGAGATCATCAAAATCCATCGAGTTGGTTTTTTCCTTTTTCGCGATGTATGCCTCCATCACTTGCGCTAGCTCGATCAACCAATCTTCAAAGTAAGGATAGCGTTCTAGCACAATGTCTTCCAGAGCTTGCCCAGTATTTACCACCAAACTAAACATCGACGCAAGCACATCGGCTTTGGGGAATTTGTTTTTTTTGGTCTCGATTTTGCAGGCCGTCACCACCGAATTCATCATTGATTTTTGATCATCTCGATCAAGAATTGTAAATGATTTGGTAAAACCAAACTCTTCCGCATGACGGCGCAAAATCCGGCTGCCGATCGAGTGGAAAGTACCCGCCCAGAGATCCGAAGTATCTTGCGATACCAATTCGCGCACCCGCGTAATCATTTCTTTGGCTGCTTTATTCGTAAAAGTAAGCAATAGAATATTCCGCGCCTCTACATCATGATCTAACAACCACGCGACGCGATAGGTGAGAGTGCGCGTTTTCCCTGATCCTGCTCCCGCAATTACTAAGGCACGACCATCTGGAGAACTTACAGCCTTGAATTGCTCATCATTCAATTCCTTACGGTAATCGATGCCGGATTTGCTGGCGGCAGATTTCCGCTGAATTTGATAGTCCCGTGCCATGGTCAGATTTCTGATTTCTCCTCCACGCGAGCGAGAATCCACAGCAAATCAGAGAGTCGATTGAAGAATAAACGCACACATTCATCGACGAACTCTCCACTTTCATGCAAAATCCATACACTGCGTTCTGCGCGGCGCGCTATCGAACGAGCCATGTCAAGCGCTGCTGCGCCGATCGCGCCCTCAGCCCCTGGCCGTGCCCAATCGGTATAGCGGACGCCACGGGCTTCCATCGCTTGTGCTGTTTCCTCTAACCAAATGACATCATCATCATGAATCGCAGAATAGCCAGCAGCGCGATAGCGATCATGATCCTCGCACAAGGTTGCTAAAAGCCCCATCGCCGCCACTAAACGTTCTTGGATTCGATCGACGATGGCTTCCCATTCTATACGCAAACCTGCCGCTCTTGCCATTCCCAATGCAGCGTTTAGCTCATCCACTGCACCAAGAGCATCGATGCGCAACGAAGTCTTGGCAATGCGTTTGCCAAAAAGCAAATCAGTGGTTCCTCCATCACCACGTTTGGTGATAATACTCATGGCTGCGAATTTTTTTGAGCTTGCTGATTCTCCACCGTGCCTTTCGCATCAGGTTTTACATCGGTCAAAAAATCCCAAGAAACTTTTTTACGATCCATGCGCAGTATTTCCGAGGCATAGACAGCATCCTCATTTTTCGGATCCATTTCTGCCGCGATTTCAATGAAGCAATGACCTAACAAAACATCCTCTTCTTGCCCTTGTTTGTCGAGCAATTGACCACGCGTTAACAATAATCGTGCAAGAACTTCAGAGCTATAATCACCTTCGATTTTTTCTGGAAGGATTCCACGCTGCAATTGATAACACATCACCACAGCCTTACGGTTTCGCGAGGAAAGATGCAGCGAGAGAGCCAACAAACGCCTGGCTTGACTCAATGATTCTGCAGAACCTTTCGCGATCGCGATTTGGTTACCCGCATAATTCGCAAGATTGATCGCATACTCCTCGCGTTCTTTATCTAGCATTCCCAATTTATCAGTGAATACGCCACTACCAACGACAGGACTCTTGAATTCAAAAGTTTTCTTCTCCTCCGCCTGAACCATCAGGGAGAGAAAAAAACTCCACATCATCGCTTGCCACACACGCATCATCGGCGTTAGCATCCAACCAACTCAGAATTTATCAAGTGCCAAATCATTCAATCGCGGAAAACAAACGAATTTTGCGGAAAAAAATCCGCTCAATTCGCGTAGAAAACGCGCCAGAAAAATCGCAATTGCTGAGCGCCGCATTATACGATCATCTATCTTCTCGCCCGGATTTCCAAACGATTGCTCTCTATTCAGCGATGCAGGGAGAGCCTGACATCACCACATTGCTTGCTTTGTTGCCTTATAGAACATTTGTATTTCCGCGCATTTGCGAAGAGGAGATGCACTTCTATGTCGTGAACTCTCTCCACGACGATTTAGAAAAAGGTCGATGGGACATTCTCGAACCCAAATCGACCTGCGCGATGATCGACAGCAAAAAAATCGATTTATTTCTCTGCCCCGGCATGGGCTTCACAAAATCTGGTCAACGCCTTGGCAAAGGTCGCGGCTATTATGATCGCTATTTCCACCACCACTCTCATCAGGCACCATGCTATGGCGTAACATTTTCTGAGATGATTTTTGCCGAACTCCCCCACGATCAGCACGATGTAACGATGCAGATGGTGTTCGACGCATAATCACATTCATAAAAATGAATCAGGCGGAAACAGCGTCAGGATCAAAAACATAGCCCATCAATTTGATTTCACGTCTGAACTCATTCGCCACTTTTTCCTTCGTCTCTTCGTCGTAGTACTCACGATAATCAACCTTATCAGCAGTGATATTGGTTTTTTCCCGAGGCATTTTACCATCATAAGGAACCCCCAAACGCTGGCAAAGTGAAGTAAAAGAATCGTTGAAGTTCTTGAAATCAAAGACCTCATCCATCATATTTGTTTCACCGTCGAAATACAGCCGAGCATCAAGTGGCAGACGGTGAGTCTTCTTGAGAACGTAATCGCGAAATGACGGCAATTCGCGACCTTGTCCGAATTTTTTCCAGTTATAATAAGAAACGACTTTTTCCCAAGGATTTCTCTCGAAGCAAAATTTATGGTAACTATTCCAGATTTCTTCCCCGATAAGTTCACGCACGCGCAGAGCCGGCATGTGCTCGTAATACCATTTTCCTAACAACGGAGAATGTCGATCCAAGCATTTTCGCACCAATCGCGAATTAGCGTAGGCTCTACCTAGCAACGATGGCTCATGATAGTTTTTTGCACAGCTCTTGTCAGAATCCATCGGGGTGACGACATCGTCCACTCCGCAGAGGGGGCCTAACGCCATTTCCATACTACTCCCAGCTGTCTTGTGGACTTTGATGAAAATAAACTTGAATTGGTGACTGATGATCATCTCTCAAAAGAATCTAATCGCTCGGCCAATCTGTCGAGAGTTTTTTCGCTAAATTCACGAATACCATCACCGCCTACTCAAAGGAAAGCACATGGCAACCAAGTCTCGCTAACTCATACCAGGCTTTCGTAGTTTTCCATAGCAATCTGACGAAAATCTGCTAAAATATTCCCCGTTACATGTTTGAAGTTAGAGAACGCCCCGAAATGGTCGAGAGAGCAATGCTAGTAAGCATTTATTTCGACCCACGTGAAGAAGTAGAAGCTGAATCACTGTTGGAAGAGCTCCACGAACTTGTGGACACTCTGGGCATTAATATCGTGCACACTGTTTTCTATCGCAGCCGTGCATTGCACAAACAATTCCTCTGCGGCACGGGAAAAGCGGAGGAGATTATTGCTCTGGCAAAAACGTATGAGTGCGATGTGATTGTTTTTGATAATTCACTGGCACCATCGCAGCAACGGGCTTGGGAAAAACTCGGCGATGTTGCCGTCATCGATCGCGAGGAAGTCATCCTAGATATTTTCAATCGTCGTGCGCAAAGCAAAGAAGCACGCATTCAGGTCGACTTAGCCCGCATGCAATATGCGTTGCCACGCATGGCACGTATGTGGGGTCACCTTGATCGTGAAGGTGGTGGCGGATCTAGTGGCGGGGGAGCGGCCAACCGTGGTATGGGCGAAAAACAAATCGAGGTGGACCGTCGATTAGCGCACACTCGGATTGATCGACTCAAACGCGAGCTAGAAGACGTCCGCAGTCAGCGGAAGACTCAACGTAAAGAACGCGAAAAATTAGGCACCGCGCACGCCGCCATCGTCGGCTACACCAACTCAGGGAAATCCACGTTGCTCAATCAGCTATCAGGCTCCGACGTGCTTGCGAAGGACATGCTCTTTGCCACATTGGATACCACCACGCGACGCATCGAATTGCCTGATGGCCAGCCATTATTACTCACCGACACGGTAGGTTTTGTGCGGAATCTGCCGCACCGACTCATCGAGGCCTTCAAAGCAACTTTAGAAGAAGCCGTGCTCGCCGATTTCCTGATTCACGTATTGGATGCATCATCACCAGAAATTGATCGACTTTACGACACTACGCTAGAGGTGCTGGAAGAACTGGGTGCTGGTGATAAAAAAATCATCACTGTATTGAACAAACACGATTTGTTAGAAGATCCGGTGCAACGGCTACTCATCGAAAATCGCTATCCTGGCGCGATCTTTATCTCCGCATCACGTGGCGAAAATCTAGATACACTAATGTCGAAATGCTGCGAGGCATTAGCGGATCGCATCCACAAAGCATACTACCGCATTCCGCAAACACGTGGCGACATACTCAATCTATTACACCGCGATGCAAAAGTGCTATCGACCACCTACGAAGAAAATGATATATTACTCTCAGCGATTGTTCCTGCTGCCATTGCTGGGAAGTTAGAAGCTTTTGCTGAACCATTGCCGACCATTGATTCTCCCCTATGAACAAAATTCCGTTGATCTCACTTTGTGCTTTTTTCTGCATTAGTCTTCACTCCCATGCTCAGCAGCCAGCTGTCAAGGTGACGCCTCAAGCAATAAAAGTGACACCCTTACTCGACCCCGAGTCCACACCCTTAGCAAAACCGTTAGAGAGCGATGCCACTGTTCAAGGAAAGCCAACAGGCGATGATGCAATTCGTTTGCAAATATTTCTGGATCAATTGAATTTTGGACCTGGCGTCATTGACGGCAAACCTGGGCTTTTTACAGAGCACGCAGTCAAGGCATGGAATGAAGTAAATGGGCATCCGTTAGAAGATTGGACAGCTGTGATTGCCGCTGCTAACAAAGCCGTTGCGCAACCATTTATCGTCGCGAAAGTTCCAGACGTCATCGCAAAATGGGTCAATGGAAAATTACCCAACGATCGCATCATGCAATCAAAAGAAAAGCGCCTCAGTTATCGCAGTACTGGCGAACTTATGGCAGAAAGGTTTCATACCGATGTTGATTATTTATTGGAAATAAATGGCGCTAAAATCATCTACAATCTAAAAGTGGGAAGTGAACTCAAGGTTCCTAACGTGAAGCCATTCACCATCGAAAACGTTGCTGAAATACAATACCAGAAAGATGAAACAAAAGCGCAGCGTCATGTGGTGATCGACACCAAACGCAATCAACTGCGAATTTTTGAGGCTGCACCGGCAGCACGTGTCGTTGAGGAAAACCCCGATGGAACGATCAAGGAATCACCGCCAACGGCCAACCGCTCGTTGATTGCAACATTTCCCATCACTCCAGGCAAAAAACAATTTATACACTACGGCATGTGGGAAGTGAAAACCTGTGTTGAATTCCCAGGATGGCGTTATGACAAATCGTTATTAGAAACGGGCAAACGCAGCAAAGATAAATCGAAAGTGTATGACCTTCCCTCTGGACCTAACAGCCCCGTTGGCGTTATGTGGTGTGGACTCAGCAAGTCAGGCATCGGCATGCACGGCACGGCAGATCCAGAGACCATCGGTCGCGCTCAATCAGCTGGCTGCATTCGCCTAGCCAACTGGGATGCCATACGCCTCCCTACTTTGATCAGCCCCGGCACAACTGCTGAAATCCGTTAGACAATAACACGAGAGATCATTTCCCCTCCAAGATCACCTGCAAGGCGATGGAGAAATAATCAGCATAGCCACGCGGAAAGCTGTGGCTCTTTCCAGGAAACTCGTGACGATAAGCATGTGCTTTTGTAGCTCCTAACATTTTCACCATCTCGTTTGAACGAATTTTTGGACCATCCCCTTCCCCACTGATCCACGAGAAAAAATATGTTTGTGGCCGAGAATTTTTACCGCCTTTTTCTAATGCCTCACGAAAACGATTGCCATAACGAGAGCCAGGACTCATGACGATACAACCACACAGTTGTTCTGGATGAGAGGCTGTCACATCGGCAGCGAGTTGTCCGCCTTGAGAAAATCCAATAGCGCTGATTTTTCCGTGAAGAATCGTGACTTCATCACCGTGTCGTTTGATCGCTTGTTGTATATGTTGCCAATCATTCTCGTAGCTGGCTGACCACATAAATGTATTACGTCCAATTGGAATACTGCCACTCACAGATAAAAAAGCAACGTTTAGGTCATTGCATATTTTTTGATGATCATCGCCAGAAAAATCCTCTGGCTGCGAACCGAAACCGTGCAGGCCCAAGACTAAGGGAATGGCTTTTTTACCATCGTAGTTACTAGGAAGCGTCAAGACATCGCGGTAAAATCCAGATGATTTCCATATTTCCGCACAGGACAACAAAAATGACTTTCCCGTTTGCCAACGAGTATCGGCAATGAGACTAGCAAAGCGCGGGTCCGACTGTATTTCACCAGCATCGCACTCATTTTCACGTGCCGCTCTTTGCAACCAATACCATGCAGCCTCAACATTTTTAGCCTCAGCATTTCTCGCCGCCACCTCGAGGAAAAGATCGGCGCATTCTTGCTTCTCGACTAACCAAGTGAGCATCGCAATGGCATCGACCACTTGATTTTTCTTGTCATCACAGGATTTCACCAAGGCTTCGATCTGCGCTCGGTTGAGCGATTCCAGTTGCCATTTTTTCACTAATTCAGAGTCAGCCACAGGCACTTCCACTGAAATTGTTGCCGCAGGCATGTTGCTGGGCAATGGCGCTTCTTTGACCACAGTTTTTGCACTCAGAGGCAGAGTCAAAAAAGAACAATAGATGAACAGTTTCATGATGATTATTTCACCTGATCCATCATCGCTTGATCAGCGGCATTGATGAATCGAATTTGTGTGTCGCTGATACGATCAACGCGTAAATAACGTCCTTCAGAGGTTTTGACTACTGCGCCAATGACAGGTTCAGTAGTGGATTCAACAAAACCTGCCAGCATAGATAAACTAGCATTCGTGGCTCCCTCGGCGGATTTTTTATCCTTAAATGCCATGACCCATACGAGGTGGAAAGTCTGGTCATCCGTCGCAAATAAACGCCAGCGATCATCAACGAGCTCTTCCGCTAAATCACGTGACTCTTTTACATCGCCCAACCGATCAAACCACAGGCGTAATCCCAAAGCACCTGCTGCATCTTCAATCACCATCTCGCCCGGTGTCTCAGCTAACTCCAGTGACTGCGTAGCGATCTCCCGCTCATAGGGAAACATGATCTCGGCTGAATGCTGCGGTGGTTTGCGTAGTTTATCTAATAACTCGGCAGAACCTTTTACCAGGAGTTCATCGGCATACGTTTTCCCTTCGATGCCTGCGAATGAAGCTAATCCTTGTAGAAATGGAGGCAAACTCAGCATCAACTGCGCGGCCTCGTTGTCTTCTTTCAACGACATAAATCCTATCGCCCGGGCATTTTCTTGAAAAAATTTCGACTCCACACCAGCCGCCACTCCGCTGTGTAAGGCATCACGAATGCGCACGAACTCATCGGTAATTTCACCTTGCGCGGCTGGAAAATGTTGATTCAGTAAAATACGAGCCAAAGCCCGTAATAGCGATGCTTGGTCAGGAATATTTGCCATTTGAAAACGATTGGTCACCCAGGCTTCGCCACTGAATTCATCGAACCAGGCACGCGCTCCAACGGCGCGAAGCGCAGCCAATTGATGACCCAAACGATCCTCCTGACGCAGCCATCCAATCAACCGATAAGCGATTTGGCGATCATCCAATCCGCCATCGCCATAGCGAGCTTCCATGGAAGCCAACACACGATCAGGCAGTTCCTCTATCGCTACCTGATGCACTACCGGCGTCGAAACAAAACGAAGCCCGAGCTGCTTCTCAACACGTTCAATGAATTCTGGAGGAACCGAAAACTCTCCTCCACCTTGAGAAAGCGAACGCAGTGCCTCGTTTTCCTTCGTAAGTTGATCCACCTGCTGTTGCAATGCCACCAATTCCACAGCATCTAACGCCCCATTCGACGGTAACATTGCACCGTTGTGAGCGCCATGCATCCAGCCACCCACAGCAATCGCAACCCCTAACAAAATGGGCAATAATCGATCTGCGGAAACTCTCATCGTCTAGGCGCAACGCCGCCTGCGGGCGCATCATGAAAGGGATTTTTCTCTAATGCCGATGGTCGCGCATAAACCTCTTCTGATGTTTTCCCAGGTCGTAATACGATGGAAATTGGCTTATTCTGTTTCCCATTGGCATCATAGGTATAAATGAATCGACGCACAGGCATCTCCTCTTTTCCTGCGGGATCCAAACGTTTCACCCGGGCATCAAACATTTGCTCTTCTACAAGCAGACCTGTGCGATTGTCATAACCATAACGAGCTTTGAACAATTCTTGTTTAAGCCCATCATAAATTTTACAACCCAACGGATTGCCCTGACGATCCATGCGATAAACCGTCAACATGGTCAGCACCGAACTCGCATTGTAGGTACGCTTTTCAAGTACTTCATTGTTAGGAGAACGTTTGAAAACAGAAGTCGATCCATCTTGATTCCTCATCACCCGCACATATTGCGAGTCAGCCGCCTTGGTTGGATCGATGTCATTCGACACCTGTGCTTTGCAGCCCACAAGCGACAATCCAAAAATAAAACCGAAGTAGAGAAAGGTTTTCATGCACGCAGTATGAACGCAAAACGGGCGATGGCAAGTGGTAAAAATGAGCGCCTTGGACAAGATTGCTCAAAGTTCAATCCTTCACTTGCTCCACAAACACTTGCGAAACACAATCACGACTAGACACGATGCCGTGATCATGACAAAAAACATCTCCTCACATTTATGGAAATACTTTCTGCTGCCGATGTTCATGCTTCTCTGCGCTGGCCTGATTTAATTCATACCCTGCGCCACACGTATACGAATCCATACACCATGCCGCAACGTCAGGTGATGAGATTGAATGAAGATCCTGCTAATCATGATGCTTTTGCGCTGCTACCTTCATGGAATGATGAAATTATCGCCCTGAAAGCTTTTACTTATTTTCCTGAAAATCAAGCACCGCATCCTTCGCTGCATTCGCAGATTTTACTCTTTCATCGCAATCATGGAGAGCCTCTCGCATTGATTGATGGCAGTAGCGTAACGTATTGGCGCACGGCGGGAATCTCGGCACTGGCTTCTGATTTTCTCTCACGTAAAAATTCGCAAACTCTTCTTTTGTTAGGCAGCGGCAATCTCGCGCCACACCTGATTCGTGCTCATGCCAGCATTCGTCCGCTATCGCGCATTTTGCTTTGGGGGCGGAGTCCAACGAAAGTGCAGACGCTCATCGATTCCCTCTCTAACGAATTTCCACAGATCGAGTTCTCACTCGTGCCACATCTCCCAGCCGCATGCGCTGAAGCAGATGTCATCGTCGCCGCCACAGGATCGCAGGAGATTCTTGTGCGCGGTGCATGGATCAGACCCGGCACTCATGTGGACCTGCTTGGCAATCATCACGCCAACCATCGCGAGTGCGATACCGAGCTTGTCATCAGTTCAAGGGTGTATGTTGACACCTATCTCAATTGCCTCAAGGAAGCTGGAGAAATTCTTCTACCTATCGCCGAGGGAGTTTTTCATCAAGAGCAAATTCTTGGCGAACTCGCCGATCTCTGCACGGGAAAATCCCCCGCCCGCCAGAACGAACAAGAGATCACACTTTTCAAATCCGTCGGCGCGGCGCTAGGAGATCTCGCCACCGCACAAGCTGTGTGGAAGTCACGTGGAGCATAGCAATTTTACGATTTCCCATCTTCTCACACTCAGCCCTTGCACAATCGGCAAAAGTGATTTACAAATTGCTTAACTTTTCCGAACTATGGCCTCCTACACTGAAGACGACATCAAGAGCCTCGACTGGCGCGAACACATTCGACTTCGCCCAGGCATGTATATTGGCAAGCTCGCCGATGGCTCATCTCCTGATGATGGCATTTACATTTTGCTCAAAGAGGCCATCGACAACTCGATCGATGAACACATCATGGGCTTTGGCAAGGAAATCCGCATCGATGTGGATGAGCAAAGTCGTGTGGAAGTGCGCGATTTTGGACGTGGCATTCCGTTAGGAAAACTCTATGATTGCGCTGCTCAAATCAACACAGGTGCGAAATACGATAGCGAGGCGTTTAAAAAATCCGTTGGCTTGAATGGCGTTGGCATCAAGGCGGTAAATGCTCTATCCGAGTATTTTGAAATTCAGGCATGGCGTGAAGGCGAAACCAAGGCCATCGAATTCAGCAAAGGCATCGTCACGCAGGACATGAAAAATCCGCGCAAAGATGCCGAACCAAATGGCACGCGCTTGGCATTCGACGTGGATCGCACGATTTTCCCTGCCAAGACAAAATACCGCGATGCATTTGTGGAAAAAATGTGCCGTTATTATTCTTATCTTAATCCAAGTCTCACGCTAATTTTCAACGGCAAGAAATTCCGTTCCAAAGATGGATTGTTAGATTTGTTGCGTGAGGAAATGGAAAAAGCGCCGCTCTATCCACCGATTCACTTGATCGGCAAGGACATCGAAATCGCCTTCACCCACAGCGAAGAAAGCAGCGAGGAATACTATACCTTCGTCAATGGGCAAAACACCTCACAAGGCGGCACGCATTTGCAGGCATTCCGCGAGGCATTTGTGAATGCGATCCGTGGTTTCTACAAAAAACAGTGGGAGCCATCAGATATCCGCGCAGGTATCGAAGCCGCGATTTGCGTTCGCATCGAGGAGCCAGTATTTGAATCGCAAACAAAGACCAAACTCGGATCGACCGCCACGAAACCAGATGGAGGCGAGTCACTGCGGACATTTATCGGCAATTTCCTCAAAGAACATCTCGATAACTACCTGCACAAAAACCCACAGATTGCTGATAGCATTCAACGCCGCATCCTCACCGCCGAACGCGAGCGCAAGGACATGAAGGGCATTCAAAAATTGGCAAGAGAGCGCTCACGCCAAGCAAAAGTGCACAACAAAAAATTGCGCGACTGCCGCGTCCATTTGGACACCAAGCACAAACGCCGCGAGGAATCCACGATCTTCATCACCGAAGGAGACTCCGCTTCGGGTTCGATCACAAAATCTCGCGATGTCGAGACGCAGGCTGTATTTTCCCTACGTGGCAAACCACTGAACACCTTCGGCTTAGCGAGAAAAATCGTCTATGAAAACGAAGAGTTCGCTCTACTGCAAGCCGCGTTAAACATCGAAGAAGGAATTGAAGAACTGCGTTACAACAAAGTCGTCATTGCTACCGATGCCGATGTGGACGGCATGCACATTCGATTGTTACTACTAACATTTTTCCTGCAATTTTTCCCTGAGCTGATTCGCGATGGGCACCTTTACATATTGCAAACTCCGCTATTTCGTGTTCGTAACAAAAAAGAAACCATCTACTGCTATAGCGAAGATGAACGGGTCAAAGCAATGAACAAACTCGGCAAAAATCCTGAGATCACGCGCTTCAAAGGACTAGGAGAAATTTCACCCGATGAGTTCAAATTCATGATCGGCGACGACATGCGCGTGGACCCTGTTAGTTATATCGAAGGCAAAGGTGTAAAAGAATTGCTCACATTCTATATGGGGAAAAATACTCCCGACCGCCAAGAATACATCATCGAAAATCTACGTGAAGATGTTGATCGCCAAATCGCCGTACCAGCCTAACAGATGCAGCATCGTTCGCCAGTTCGCGTGACCATCGCCTTGGGATCGAATCTCGGCAATCGTCTTCTCCACTTGCAAGAAGCACGTGATTTATTGAAAAACATCGCAGCGCCTGGCGAGTTTTTTCAGTCCCCTGTCTATCAAACAGCGCCTCACTTATGCCCAGAAAATTCGCCGGATTTTTACAATGCCGTGGTGGAGTTTTTTTTCATAGGTACCCCACGAAAACTGCACAATCAAACCCAATCCATTGAGTTTCACCTCGGCAGAATGCAGGCAAGTGAAAGCAATGCACCGCGCATCATCGACGTCGATATTTTACTCATGGGTGAACTAGTTCACGACGATGGGCAATTACAAATCCCCCACCCGCGCATGCTCGATCGACGTTTTGTGTTAGAACCACTTTCCAACATCCGTCCCGATGCAAAAGTTCCCGGTGATCGAGTAACAATTGTCGATCATTTGCGTCATTTGGACAACCGCGAAGCCGCTCTAACCCTTGTACAAGCGCAGTGGTGAAAAAAATGAAAAAAAAATCATTTTGCTATTGCCAAGTCCATCGGTCCTCATCTATTCTCCTCCCAGCATGAAAAAACTCTTGGTTCTTGCCTCCACATTGTTCGCTCTGACTAGCATGGTATCAGCTGATATCCAGGCTCCTCCGGGTGCTGATTATACGTCCACTCGTAAGCTTGGTCGCGCTCTTTCCAACATTCTCTACGGCATTGTAGAAATTCCTGAGACTATTGTTCGCAGGACTGACACCTACGGCCGCAAAGCCGGAGCGTCATACGGCGTAGTTGATGGCACAAGTCGCGCATTCCGTCGCCTTGGCTATGGTTTCTACGAGCTCGTTACATTCACTTGCCCAACTTATCGCGGCACATACAAAGCACCATACGAAAATTGTGGTCAAGATGGTCGCATCGAGATGAGCCCATCACAAGGCCTATCCGAGTTCCCACCTGAATTGGGTTTTGAGTCATATTTCTCACACACCCGCACACAAACTTGGTAATCGCCTAGCGACACCCTTTATCACCCGGTCCGGCTTTAGCGCAGACCGGGTTTTTTATATGCTGGATGTTTTTGAAAGGAAAAAATTCAGCAAATACTTCAAAACTTTTTATCACTAGTTACGTTATACTTACGATGCGTTTTACAATTCTCCTAGTTTCAATCACTTGCTTTTTTCAACTCAGCCATGCAGAGACTCGCACATGGAAAAGCAAAGACGGTGGAAAATTTCTCGTGGCAGAATACGTGAGTCACACACGCGGAACCGTCACCGTAAAACGTCCTGATGGAAAACTTTTCACCCTCAATCGCAGTGATTTGCAAGAGGAAGACACAAAATTTCTCGCGACGCTGCCTAGTCCCACTGAGCCAGCAACCACTAGCACGCCAAACAAAACCAACGTTACGGCACCACAAGGAGTGGAAGATGCGGCCGTGTTTGATAACATCAAATTAGGAGACACCCACAAGGAGGTGACGGATAAAATCAAAGCCAGCAAATTGTTAGAGCTAACCGTTGATGAAATATACCTCGGACGTGTCGGACTCAATGGATCCTATCGCACAAAAAGCACCATAGGCGGACTAAAATGCCTGCTTTATTTCGATTGGGATACAGCAGGTTTGCTCAAAGAAGTCACCTTGCAAACCCAAGCGCAACCGCTCAGCGAATACCAAGGATTACTGCAATCGACATGGAAAGAATTGATCAAATTGATGACTTCTCTGCATGGAGCGCCGCTTCAAAACGCAAACTTCCCGGCAGCCAGTATATTACAAAACGACATGTCGATGAGCAGCCATTTGTGGCAACTCAACCCCAAAGGCAGCGCCTTGTTAGGCACATCAAAATCAGCCGAAGGCTACATGGTCAGTGTTCGCTTCACCACTGATAAAATTGAGCCAATTCGCGTGGAAAAATAGAATACCAACAAAACACTTACACCATGATCGTTTGCGAGCGATCGGGGCCAATGCCGACGAAGGCAACGGGAGCACCGCAAAGCTCAGCAAAACGGGTGAGATAGGCTTTTGCATTGGCGGGCAATTCTTCATAGGTGCGGCACGCTGTTGTATCAGATTGCCAACCTGGAAGCTCTTCATAAATCGCAACGGCTCGGTCCCATGCATCACGATCAGCAGGTGGCAGATCCATGATCACGCCATCCACATCATACGCGGTGCAGATTTTTAGAGTTTCGTATTCGTCCAACCCATCGACGTTGGTAATCGCTAGGCCGGTAACACCATTGATCATGCAAGCAAAACGCAGCAATACGGTATCCAGCCAACCGCAACCACGTGGGCGGCCAGTAGTAGCACCAAATTCACGACCAAGATTATGCAAGTATTCGGATAAACCTTCATCGCAGGTCGGGAAAGGCCCAGAGCCAACTCGAGTGGTGTATGCCTTGCAGACGCCGACCACGCGATCAATCGAAGTCGGAGGAAGACCTGAGCCCGTGCATGAACCACCGGCAGTTGTGTTAGAAGAAGTCACAAAAGGAAAAGTGCCGAAATCAACATCCAGCAGGCTTCCTTGCGCACCTTCGAATAAAATCACTTTTCCTTGTTTCCAGGCTTGATGCAGCATCGGGATCACATTGGTCACGTGGGGCGCAATGCGTGCGAAGGCGGTGAGAACTTCATCCGCCATGGCTTCTGCATCAAATTGTGGTAGGCCAAATTTTGCAAGCACTTCATTCGCATCTGCTACGCGAAATTTTACTTGCTCACGGAAGTACGATGGACGTAGTAAGTCAGCAGCACGGAATCCGCAGCGATTGATTTTATCCGCATAGGCAGGACCGATACCGCGTTTTGTGGTGCCGATTTTACGATCACCCAGCGCCGCTTCACGGGCGACATCGAGTTCTTTGTGAAATGGTAATACAATGTGGCAACGATCAGAGATGAATAATTTATCCGTAGTCACCTTCACACCCTGCGCCTCTACCTTTTCAATTTCGGCAAGCAGTCCTACAGGATCAAGCACGACACCATTGCCGATGACGTTGATTTTACCATCCCAGAGAATGCCCGACGGAAGAAGGTGAAGCACATACTTTTTGCCGTGAGCAATGACAGTATGCCCAGCGTTATTACCGCCTTGAGAACGAACAACAACGTCGGCGTCCTCCATGAGATAATCAACAATTTTTCCCTTGCCTTCATCGCCCCACTGGAGGCCTGTGATAATGGTATTCATCAAATTTATTCTAACAAAAAATTACTTTACGGAATCAATCATCTCCGCAAATTCACGGAAAAAATACGAAGCATCGTTCGGACCTGGCGCGGCTTCAGGGTGATATTGCACACTGAACACCGGATGCTCTTTGTGTCGGATGCCCTCCACAGTTCCGTCATTCAAATTGATATGGGTTACCTCCACATTCGATGGCAAAGAATCCGCATCGACAGCAAATCCGTGGTTTTGCGAGGTGATCGAAATCCTACCACTACGCAAATCTTTCACTGGCTGATTGCCACCGCGATGTCCAAACTTCAGCTTGAAAGTTTTTCCGCCGAAGGCGTGACCGAGAATTTGATTGCCGAGACAGATGCCAAAAATAGGCTTCTTACCAAGAAGCTTGCGCATTTCTTCATGGATGTAACCTAGGGCCGCTGGATCACCAGGACCGTTCGAGAGAAAAATGCCATCGGGATTTTTTTTCAAAACCTCTTCCGCAGTGGTGCGTGAATTGAGAACCTCCACTTCAAAGCCGGCCTGACGCAAACGGCGTAAGATGTTGTATTTAATGCCAAAATCAAATGCCACAATGCGATGACGCGCAGGCGGCAACTCCAGATAATGGCTTTCCTGCTCCGCACAAACATTCGGAATCGTCCAATCGCGCGATTCTGCAGTCCACAAAAACGACTCAGGCGTAGAAACTTCTTTCACATAATCCATGCCTTCCATAGACGGCGCATTCTTGGCTGCCTCGATGGCCTCCGCAACTGTCAGATCCGTCGTCAAGCATGACCGCATCGCACCGCGCGACCGCAGATGCTTGGTCAGTGCGCGTGTATCGATGTCCTCAATGCCCAGAACTCCATGTTCAGTAAAATAATCCTGCAGTGATCGTGTTGCACGCCAGTTAGAAGGAGCCGCGCATAACTGACCAATCACGAACCCGCGAATGTGTGGTTGGGAAGATTCACCATCAAGATCATTGATCCCATAGTTTCCAATTTCTGGATAAGTCATGGCCACAATTTGACCGCGATACGATGGATCTGTGATGACCTCCTGGTATCCGGTCATTGATGTGTTAAAACAAATTTCCCCCGTCGTCGTCCCAGTCGCCCCGAAGGAGTCCCCCTCGAATGTCCGACCGTCTTCTAATGCTAAAATGGCTCTCATGTGCGTGGCGGCAAAACCCTAGAGTCTCCCCCCGCACGTGGCAAGGGAAGAACGATAATTTGCTGAATTTTTCTTCCTCCCGCGTGACGGCTATTTTCCACGTCACCAAGATCGAAAGTCTCAGGCGCCGAAACGCGCCGGAGCAAGCTGCTTCCAGCGCTCGGTAGAGACTTCTGGGGTTAGAAAGTCGGCGATCATTTCTCCCGTCACCGGAGCTAGACTAAGCCCCATCATCGCATGACCCGATGCGATGAGGACGTTTTGATGATGCGGAGCTCGTCCAATATATGGCAGGCCATCCGGCGAGACGGGGCGCAAGCCGGCCCACGGTTTCACCTGCGCAAAATCAGCAACTGTAAATTCCGGGAAATATGGTTGAATCGATTTAATGATCCCTTGGACACGCTGTGGATTGACGTCCAGATTCATATCCCCCACTTCCATGGTCCCCGCAAAACGCAAAGTGCCATTCATCGGAGTAATCGCTACTTTTGCTTCAGCGAAAATGGAGCACAATGAGGGCAATTGTCGTGGGTTTTCTAGGGTTAGCGAATATCCTTTTCCAGCTTGCAAAGGCATGCGAAAATCTAACATTTTTACAATTTCTGCCGACCACGATCCCCCTGCAACCAGCAACTGATCGACCTCGAATCGTTGGTCTTGCGAATACACAGAAGTCACTACGCCATCTTGTTGATCCATGCGATTCAATGTCTTGCCGTATTCGATTTGTCCGCCCATGGCAATGATTCGCTGGCGCAATGCTTGCGAAAACAAAGCCGGGTTTAAATGACAGTCATCAGGAAACCAAACCGACCCAGCCACGTTCATGGTGATACTTGGATCCATTTTAGCCGTAGCAGCGGAATCTAACACTTCTGCGCGGGCACCCATTTGATGAGCCATTGCGGCGACTTCTGCTTCATCATCCAAGCCATGCTGAGTGCGACAAAGCATCAACAATCCACGCCGCTCAAGCCCGAAGTTGTTGTCTTTTGCCATCTCAGCGAACAGGGCACGACTTTCCAAATTTAAATCTAACAATAATTTTTTGCTCGCCTCGACGTGTCGAGCATTAGCATGACGATAGAACAACCATCCCCAGCGCATTAAATCAAAGTCCAAGCGTGGCTTTACATAAAACGGACTCTGCGGATTAAACATCCAGCGCAATCCTTTGGACAACATTCCCGGAGCAGCGAGAGGAATAAAATGGCTGGGCACGACCATGCCAGCATTTCCAAGAGAGCAATTGTCACCATGTTCCAGCTCACGCTCCCAGATCGTCACCTGCCAGCCTCTCTTCAATGCAGAATAAGCGGAACTCAATCCAATCACGCCACCACCAATCACCAATAGATGTCTATCACTCATGTTTTATCCGCCACACAACTAGGCTCTAGAAATGAAAATTACCAGTAAGTTCAGAAAAAATAATAGCGGGCGTCAGTGATGCAGGATTCGATAGACAAACATCTCGGATTTGTTTACAATCGACGTATGCTGTTTCTCCGCATGCTATTCCCCTATGCATTGACTTGTCTTACGCTACAAGCGCAACTCAAGGTGGCCACTGAGCGAATGTCCGACATTTTTAATCAGTTTCCAGAGACAATTGTCTATAGCAATGAAACCAACGCCAGGAAATCAGCAATCGAGAATGACAAACGAAAAAAGGATTTCGAAGATAAAATTGTTGCTATTAAAAAGCTCGATGAAGAAGGTCAGTTGCTAATTTTTAATTTTCAAAAACTCACAACATCTGCGGATAGAACACCTGAAGAAGCCAAGATCCGTAGTTTGTTAAATAAACGTAAACTGGAAGAAGCAGCAGCGAAGAGCATCCAGGAGGAATTTATAGAATTCAAAGAGAAACCACTGCAGCGATTAACAAGGAAATGGCTGTAAAGATGCGCAGCATTCTCAACACCCTCATAGCTGAAATCGCCAAATACGCGACGGCAAAAGGCTTCGATCTCGTCTTTGATGTGTCAGGCTTTAGCAATACAGGGCTGCCAGTGATCCTTTATGCCAAGCCTGGCAACACAACGGATATCACCGATGAAATTATCAAGCTACTATGCCCAAAAATAGAAAAAGCCGATCCCAAAGAAGCGGCTCCTGTAGTTCCTAATCCTTAAGTTTTAGCGTTGAGGAATAGAATAATAGATCTGCTCTAACGCCATTACTGCATAAGCTGTGGTCAATACCGAATTGGATTCCATCCAGCGACCATTATCATTCATCCACGAGCCATCTTCGCGTTGTTTGGAGAGGATCACTCCGCAAAGATCTTTACGCCAATCGGCTGAAGTGCCATCAGCTAGCGGCAATTTATCGATATTTGCTGCTGAGAGTGCTTTGGACATGGCAGAGTAGTAATAATAAACGCCCTGTGCACCCATGCCTGGATTTTCTTGTACGGTGTAGTTTTTACCCAACCATTCTTTAACGGCGACTACTCGTTCATCATCGGGAGTTAATTTTGCATAGATCAAAGAAAGCAAACCCGCATAGGACATCGATCCGTAAGAACGCAGTGGTGTTTTGCCATTAGCAAGTTTTTCGGATTCAGCTTTGGTTTCGTTAGGTCCGTAGAAAAAGCCACCTTTGTTTTTTTCATCGTTGGATGCATTGGGCTGATCGTTGGTCGACTCCAAATTTTGGCAACGTGATAAAAACTGAACTGCCGCACCCCAGTCGAGATCCGGTTGATCACCATGTTTGCCGTCCTCAATGATTTTCTCCGAGAGTTTGATCGCCTCGATCGAAAGATAGGTGTTCGACATATCAGAACGGTCATTTTTCGATCCGTAGCCCACACCACCGTCATTGATGCCGTCTGGCTTGCCTTTTTCGCCAGTGTCCCACTGATTATTGATCAAGTGTTTACGAGCCTTAACGATCGCAGCCTCATAGCCCTCTTCACCAGCAGAGACTAACGCCGTCAAAGAGGTAGCCGTATTGTAAACGCTCAGGCCGCGATTATAAATGCCACCGTCTTCTTTTTGATTCGAGAGCAACCACATAAATCCCTTCTTCAAATGCGCTGGTTTTTCAGCGCCGACTTTCAAATTGGGATCACGCGCTGCTGCTGTGAGTGCTAAAGCAGTAAACGCAGGCAACTCTGGGTCATCCCAGAATCCTTCTGCTTTTTGTTGTTTGGCCAACCACGCATTTCCGCGAGCGATGGCTTGCTTCATCTCTTCTTGCAAAGATAAGTAGGGTGAGACATCAGCCGCCATAACAAGCGTGCTAGAGGCGAGTAATACGAGTAGTGATTTCATTGTCTATTGTTGTTAGTGTGAATGATTAATTAGGTTGAATGACAAAAGTGACACGCGCGCCTTGCTCAGGCATGCGTCGAGTGTTTGGCAGCCAAACTTCGTCATTGAATTTATCGGCGCCAGCATAGAGGATAAGAGAATCATTGCTGACTAAGATGGATGCGATGTCACCGCTGGTTTCAGCAAGAAACTTGCCATTATACGTCATCGAACCACCATAGACCCATGGCTCTACGCTCATCGTCTTACTCGTAACAGAATTGATAATCCAATCAGCGAAACGAGTGGTTTGCAGGTGACCATCTTTGGTCCATTCCACCCGTAGATTTACACGAGCAGCTTTACGCGTCGACTCAGATACTTCTGGGTATTTTCCCGTGCTGAGGCCAGTAGCATCTTGGATGGCATAGAGCTCCTCAGAGGAAACATAGCGTAAGAGTTTGCAAGCAATATTCACATCAGTCGGTGACGCCTTGGTGCAGAGCAACGCTTCATGAATTTTCCCTTTCTCATTCACCACTGCATATTCAATTTGACCTTCCGTCATGTTGACGGTGCACGGCACACGAACTTGTCGAGTGCGCGGATCAAATGTCACGAGGCCAATCTGCATCATGCCATTATCCAATTTTATGATCGCTGGCTTCGCGACCTTTTGCTCGGCTTCAGGATTGGCTGTTGCTGGCTGACTTGCTTCGACGGCAGCAGGTTCCGCGTGAAGCGCGGCCAGCAACAAAGTTAAAACAATAAAAATTCGAAGCATCCTAGTAATATAACGAAACAAAGGAGTGAAATATTAGGAGAATTTTCACGGTTTGACAATATTTAGATTAGTGGCGAATTCCTGCCAAGCCAATCGTGTGATGGCAACGGGGAAAAGCGCAGTAGGATCTTGTCCAGAGCTCGCATCGCGAGGCGGTGTAAAAGTAGTTTTTGCATCAATATCCTCACGGATGAGTTTATAAAGACTAAACAACAAGGAGCTGCGCATTTGCGCCGGATCTGCATATACAGAAGGAATACTGACTGTCGTAGATTGCCCCGAATTAACTGCGACCCCGCTAAACCATATCGCGATGGGTAATTTAGCAGAATCTTTCGCGGGCGATGGTCTTTCATGGATTTTTGCTTCCACCTTGAGAATACCAGAACTGGATGCGGTCAAAATGCTTGCCGCTTCTTCAAGAATTGGTCGGAGTATTTTTGCGGTATCACGGTCACATCCTGCATCTAGCATGATCACTACGGTGCTTGTAGAATCGATATTCCAATTGGGTACCATCGGGGTGAGACGCTGAATCGCCTTAATAGCAGTATCATACTGTCTGTCATCGGTGCTTGCCATGTCCACTACTCGCTCCCATACGAGGAGCGCTCGTTGAAGTTCGCCTTTCGTCTCTAACAGTGTTGCAAGGTCAATGAGATGCGTAGTGCCTTTTTCTGCAAAGCTCGCATAGCTATCCAAGCCAGGCGCAGAGAGCAAATCCCCCACATCCGTAACACTCTCGGTGTTGATGGGCGCGATTTCGGCAGCCTCTAATTTGGGATCTGGCAAGTTAAGTTTTGTCGCCTTGACTAAGATCGCCTTGGTTGGTTCATCAGGTATAATCGCATCATGAATTTGCAACGATTCACGAGCTTTTCGTTGCGCCACAAGAATGGCCTCAGCATTAGGCGGGGTGATGAAGTCTTTCGATTTGACGCCATTCCACCAAACTATTGCTACGGTTAATCCGCACAGAAGAGTTGCAATGATAAAGTGGATGCGCACAGCAGAAGGATAACTTGCAAATGAACACGCGCAAGAAATTTACGCAAAAATGATCGATGCAAAAAAGAACGGTAACGGGCAAAAAAAAGGCGCGGTGTAAGCCGCGCCTTTCTTGAAAAAAAATTATTGAATTTCCATAGACTTCACCAAAGTAGCACGCTTGCCAACGCGTTGACGCAAGTAATTCAACTTGGCGCGACGAACTTTACCTTTGTTGGTCACTTCGATTTTAGAAATACGAGGAGTGTGGAGAGGGAAAATACGCTCTACACCTTCACCGTAGGAAATTTTGCGCACGGTGAAAGCTGCGTTGATGCCATTACCGCCTTTACGACCAATGACAATACCTGCAAAAATCTGCACGCGCTCTTTTCCGCCTTCCACAACGCGGGTGTGAACCTTGACGGTGTCTCCTACTTTGAAGTCGGCTACATCCGCTTTCAGTTGTTCTTTTTCAATTTTTTCGATGATTGTCATAATGGTTGGTAGGAGATAATAACTTGATGTGTTTGCTAGTGATCGACAAGCGACCGAGGAAAGGAGCGCGGAAACTAGAGTTTTTTTCACAAGTTGGCAACTGTGAATTTCACTTTCTGGCATTTTTTTTGAAAAATCACCGATTTCCCGCTAAAAATTGCAATGCCGCTGGGGTTCCCGGCGTGACAGTGCGATAAAAACAGGAATTTCTTCCCGTATGGCAAGCTCCGCCACCTGCTTGCTCTACATAGAGAATCAGAGCATCTTGATCACAATCGGTGCGCATTTCGATGATTTTTTGAATTTGGCCTGATGTCGCACCTTTATGCCAAATTTCCTTGCGTGAACGCGACCAATAAACGGCCTCACCTTTTTCCAATGTCATTCTCAATGATTCCTGATTCATCCACGCCAGCATCAACGGTTCTTTGGTATGAACGTCGATCGCCATGGCCGCGATCAATCCATTTTCATCGAATTTAGGAGCGAATTCTAAGCCGTTCTCGATTTGATTTTTATCAATCCGAGGAGCAAAACAGGAGCATAGTTGTGTATCATCAGTCACGAAAAAATTTTAGCGCGCGAACAAGTATTGGCAAGCATCAACCACGAAAAACGTGAAGATTCACCGCATTGCAGATTGCCAAAGCGGGAAATATTTGCCATCACTCTGTCGTGAACGAAGTAGCAGCAATAGGCATCATCGGCGGCAGCGGACTCTACGAAATGGACGACTTTGAGCAAACCGACGAACGCATCATCGAAACTCCTTATGGCAAACCCAGCGATGCGCTGATCGGTGGCACCATGGCAGGACGCACTGTTTGGTTTTTACCGCGGCATGGACGAGGGCATAAATTGTTGCCCACAGAAATCAACCATCGCGCCAATATCTGGGCACTGCGCGAATGTGGTGTGCGCTGGCTCATCTGCGTGACAGCGGTCGGCAGCCTCAAGGAAGAATACCATCCACGCCACATCGTTTTACCCGATCAATTCTTCGATCGCACCAGCCGCCGTGAATTGCACACTTTTTTTGGACGCGGCATCGTGGGGCATGTTAGTTTTGGCGAGCCTGTTAGCCAATGCATGCGTGAAATCCTGCGTGACAGCGCCATTGCTGAAAATCTAACAGTTCACGACCGTGGCACCTATGTCAACATGGACGGCCCCGCATTTTCCACGCGTGCCGAGAGCGAAACCAATCGTAGCCTAGGATTCGATGTCATCGGCATGACCAATCTACCAGAGGCAAAACTTGCCCGCGAAGCAGAAATCGCCCTCGCTACCTTGGCAATGATCACCGACTATGATTGCTGGAAAATCGAAGAAACACCCGTCACCGCAGAGGCCGTGATGGGTCACTTGCATGCCAACGTAGCAGCGGCAAAAAAAATCATCTCCCGCGCTATTTCGCAGATTCCGCTGATTCCAGATTGGCCCGATCACCGTTCGCTTGATGGAGCCATCATGACACCAAGGGCATTGTGGCCAGCGGAGCGCGTCATTGAAATGAACAAAATTCTCCATCGCCTCGCTTGATTCTTGATGAACCTGTGATAAAGATAACACATGAAGAAAATTCTCATCCCCATTTTGATCGCAACATTGGGACTCTTTGTTGCAAAAGTCATCGCACAAGAAAAATCACAAAATATGGAAACCGCTAAAACAGCACCAGAACAGCCTACCAAAAAGGTTGAGAAAACCGATGCCGAGTGGCAAAAAGAGCTAACTCCAGAACAATACCGCGTATTGCGCAAATCAGGTACAGAAGCAGCTCACGGAGAAGTTTACAAAGAATTCAAACAACAAAAGGGTGGCACCTATTACTGCGCTGGATGCGGAGCTAAGCTTTTCACTTCCGAACATAAATTTGACGCCCATTGCGGTTGGCCGGCATTCTATGATGCAGCGGATAATAAAAATGTAAAACTAGTCGATGATGTATCATTCGGCATGATCCGCACCGAAGTTCGCTGCGCCACTTGCGATGGACACCTTGGACATCTATTCAAAGGGGAAGGTTTTGACACCCCTAAAGATCAGCGTTACTGCATCAATGGCGTAACCCTTACTTTTGTTCCTGCTGGGGAAGAAAAAAAAGAAACACCCGTCGAAAAGAAGGAAAAGTAAGCGCCGCAAGGTGACCTACACATATCTTTCTTGATCACGGCGTCACTGCCACAGCATAGCCGCGAAGACATTTCTTCGACATGACTCCGCAGCTACAATTGGAACGACTAAAGCGACCTCGGCAACATGTTTGGTCACACTCCGTTGGAGGAAGTGACGTGCAAATTTCGCGGCTTTCAAGTCCGCTCCTCTAGCCGATCAAACCATGATTTATTTTTCTAGCGAATCATCTTGCCACTCAACATAGGGATGCTGAGATAAACGGGAATTGGAATAACGTAAATCATGGCTAACTTCTTCACCACACCAGAGAGGTTTTTCAACGAATGTTTCTTCGCTAGGGAGTTCAATCTCAGCAACAATGAGCCCTGCATTTTCTCCATGAAATTCATCTACCTCCCATTTCATGCCGGCGTGCCAAATTTCATATCGCGTTTTTTCAATCAACGGCTTGGAACATAGTTCCATCATGTCATGCGCATGATCTAACGAAATTTCAAATTCGATTTCCACTCGCGTGATGCCAGTCGTCCTCCCCTTCACGGTCATGAAGGCTTGATGATCACAGATTCTCACTCTCACTGTTGGCGCTGGATCTTGCGATAGATAACCTTGCTTGATGCTTTTGCCTAATCCTTGACCACGCCACTCATCGCTGGTCAGTAAATATTTTCGTTCAATTTCTAATGCCATAATCTAACAATTTCTACGACAGCCAACCAGGTAATACGGCCACTTGCTTAATCCAAGAGGCCATCTGTGCCTCATCGAAATCATCTTCACGAATATCGACCCAACGCGCGTCTTTGCCCGTGCCACCTTTCGGAGTAGGCCGCAATAATGCGCCGCGAAAAAAACTCACTTTCACATAATGAGTGAAGACATGAAACCCTAGAAACCAACCATTGCCCTCCACACCATAAAATGGCGAATTCCACTTCACCGCCTTTTTTACGTTAGGCACATGTTCCACGATCAAGGCATCGAGCCGCTTCCCTAGATCGCGTTTCCACCCTGGCATCGCCTCAATGTATTCCTGAACTGGCACATCACCGTCAGCCTTTGCGATTTGTGGATTTCCACCCGCGAGTAACTTCACCGCTTTCCCCTTGCCTCGATCTGAATGACTGTTGTCCGATTTCATACTGTTATGCACGACGACTCATGAAACACGCTCTTTCTTTTCCACACGCAATTGACCACAGCCGGCAGCGACGTCGATTCCCCTGCGCTGACGGAACGTGCATGCATGACCAGCATCGCGAAGGATGCGCTGAAACTGCTGTGCTGCTTTGTTTGCCGTTGCCGTCCCCGCATAGCCATCGGTGATGTTCAGCGGTATCAAATTGATGTGCACGTTGATGCCTTGAAGTAGTGAGGACAATTGCTGAGCAATTTCGAGACTGTCGTTTTTTCCCGCAATAAGCGTCCACTGGATAAAAATTTTACGATTCGTCATCGTTGCATAAGATCGACATGCGGCAATGAGTTGCTCAATCGGCCATTTTTTACTAATCGGAATCAGTGCGCTGCGCTGATCTTCTGATGCACCGTGCAAACTAACTGCTAGATTGTATGGCCTTTTTTCCTCAGCAAATCGATTGATCGCAGGGACTAGGCCAACCGTGCTGACGGTAATGCGCTGCGGTGACAAACTAGGACCACGTGTATCGGAAATCGTTGTCAATGCCGCCATCACAGAGTCATAATTGTGCAGCGGTTCACCCATGCCCATCATGACTAAATTGCGCAATTTTTTTCCGAAATCTTGACGAAGCACTCGTTGCACATGAAGCACTTGCCCAATGATTTCACCGGGACGCAGATGCCTGATAAAACCCATTTGCCCAGTGGCACAAAATACACAACCCATGGCACAACCTACTTGCGTGCTCACACAGGCCGTGAAACGCCCGTCATAAGCCATCAGCACGGTTTCGATCGTTTGCCCATCGCGCAGTTTCAATAAATACTTGCGTGTGAGCCCATCGCTACTTCGTTGTTCATCAACTGGCTGCAAATGATCAAGGAAATACGTTTTTTCCGTGCCAACGTTGTGATCAACCCATTGCTGCAAAGGTGGCAAAAAGTGGTCGCATGCAGTGAGGTCCTCCGCAGCTTCCCTGTGCAATTGCCGCCATAATTTTTTTGCGTGAACGATTTTCACATCGTCTGCTCGCAAGGCATCTTCGATTTCGCGATAGCTCAAATCATGCAATGAGCGAGGTTCGACCATAGCAAAAAATTAGCGGATCGGAATCATCACGAAGCCCTTGTCTCCGCCCACTTCTTGATAGCCAAATAAGAAGTTGTAATTGCTACTCACGCAGCGACCCACAAGATTATTTTTACTTTTACTATCAAATCCAAGTTGCAAACGCATCCTTTTGGCAGCACCCACTTCCAATACTAGTGTCGCCCGATATGGGTGAAAATCAGCGCCGAGGATTCTAACGGCTCCCGTTTGTGATGTGGTCGAGCCCGTGGGGGTAAACATGTAGCCCATTGCACCCGCGAGTGGGAAAGAAAACAAATAAACACCTTCGGAATTTTCCATGGATATTGACCAGCCACCAAGCGAAATTGGTCCGAGCGCATCAGTTCCATATTTCACTAATACTGGACGAAAACCAGTAATGGGAGAGCCAGCAGGATAGGTAATGTCAAAGTAACGAATACTGTAAGGCGCTGGTGCGTGCCAACGATGCTCAAGTAGCTGCCACTCTGCTTGGGCAGTGCCTAGCGAAGCGAAAGGGAGCAGATCGTTGCGCACCGCTTGCGTGAAAAAATACCTCGTTGTATTCGCTTCTGGTGCTGGCTGGGACTTGACTGTAGGCACGGTGACAATCGGCAAGCGCTGGCTAGTCGCCTTGAACTTGCCGGCAGCGCTACCCACTCGACGAATCACCACCGCTGTAATCGTTACGGGCGTGATCGGTTTGTCACCGCTATCTACTGGCGTAGCCAAAATACCATCAATCACCGATTGACCAGTTACGACTTTGCCAAAAACTGTGTGTTTGCCCTCAAGTCCAGGAATCGGACCTCCGGTAATAAAAAATTGGCTACCATTAGTATTCGGTCCCGAATTTGCCATTGCCAGATAATAAGGCTGATCGAATTTAAACGTCGCAGGCACCGCAGCGCTCATTTCATCAGGAAAAGAGTAACCCGGGCCATCAGAGCCGTCCGCTTTTTTTGAACCAGCCTGGATGATCTTGAAATCAGCGTTATTGATCACTCGATGAAAAGTGATTCCAGGAAAAAATGGCACGGGAGGCTTGACGCTAGAGACCACGCCCGTTCTTTCATCACACCAAGCACGCGAACCCTCCGCGAGGGACACGAAGTTGCCCACAGTGCGTGGCGTTTGTGTGTAGTTTAGCTCGCAGGTAAAGTTTCCTAGACTAGTCGTAAAGTCAGCAAAAAGCTGGGCGTTACTCAGCCGAGCAGAAAAAAGCAAAACCGTGAGGGTTAGAAGTAGGTTGCGCACGCGGGGCAACCTGCCACAGATTGGCGGTATTTACAATAGAATTATACAAAAAAATCCCGCCATTCCGCGGATTGGCGGGGTTGAGGAAAATAACGCAGATTATTGATCTGTGGGATTGACCGTTTTAAACACCATCGCAACCATCGTCGCACCGATGATCTGCGGCAACAGATAAATCCAGCAGTCAGCAACTTTTAGTTTGTCGATCACCATCAACATGGCGCAGATGGCAAATGGTGCAAATTGACCGCCGCCTTAAACCGCCGCAGTGGCGATCGTGACAGTGAAAAAAAATGTATCCATGAATTCAGGTATAGATTTGTTCATAAGTAAGATTGGGTTGACCATGCTGTTATGAAGATGCCTAATCATGTATCAAGATGCAATCGATCTGAGCCATTACTCTATTGCCTATTGGCTCTTCCTTTGATCTATCATGAATTAGTGAGAAGAGCTTTGCGGCGGCGGCATTCGTTTCACAATTTTCACTTTCGTGCTATCAGCAAATGCATCTGTATGCGCCATAGTGCCAGTGCTGGGCATGCTCACCTGAGTAAGTGAAGTGCAACGACGAAATGCATCAGGTCCAAGTTTCACCAATGAATCGGGTAGGGTCACATTGGGCAGGGATACGCAGTGCTCGAATGCGCTGGCTTCGATGTGTTTTAGCGTATTTGAAAAAGAAACATTTTCCAATTGTGTGCAGTATTCGAAAGTATGGTGCTCTATGGTTTCCACTTTTCCTCCGATGTCAATACTCTTGAGGGCGCGACAACACGGCTATTTGCTAGAGACGAGCGACTCAGTTCCACGAGGAAATCAGCAACAAAAACATTCTTTCATCGGGAATTCTTACACCCTTGACCGCTACCAAAAATAGGCATTTTGAAAAAATGTCAAAATTCTTTGTTTTAGGGACTTGTCAGCGGCCATCTGCAAGCTACTTTGGGTCTGCGCATGAAAATATGGTTGGATGAAAAATTGGTGGATGAGCAAGATGCAAAAGTCTCAGTGTTTGATCACGGTCTGCTTTACGGTGATGGAGTATTTGAAGGCATTCGCTTTTACAATGGTCGTGTTTTTCGCTTGGAAGAGCATATCAAAAGATTATTCGATTCCGCACGTGCGATCGTTCTAAAACTTCCTTGGACTCGCGAACAAGTCTGCCAATTCACCGTCGATACCATCAAAGCAAATGGTCTGAAGGATGGCTATGTGCGCTTGGTCATAACACGCGGCACAGGCGGCCTTGGCTTGAATCCTTATCTGTGCGAACGCCCCAGCATGTTTATCATCGCTTCTACGATTAGCCTCTATCCAGAAGAGTATTATCAAAATGGATTACCGATTATCACTTGTGCTACTCGCCGTCCTGCACCAGCAGCTTTGATGCCTCAGGTGAAGTCATTAAATTACCTTAATAACATCATGGCAAAAGTAGAAGCCATTCAGGCAGGTGCCATGGAAGCGGTGATGCTCAATGAACAAGGCTACGTTGCCGAGTGCACTGGAGATAATCTTTTCCTCATAAAAAA
Source organism: Akkermansiaceae bacterium (assembly GCA_903878115.1). Lineage (GTDB taxonomy): Bacteria > Verrucomicrobiota > Verrucomicrobiia > Verrucomicrobiales > Akkermansiaceae > UBA956. The sequence continues at coordinate 38,308 of CAIRGO010000018.1, forward strand.
TGGCAAACTGCTAACCCCGCCCGTCGCCGATGGCGCGCTCGATGGCGTGACACGCCAAGTCATTTTCGAATTAGCTGACCAACTAGGCATTCCATGGGTCGAACAAACTCTCACTCGCTATGACATTTATATCGCAGATGAATGCTTCCTCACGGGAACAGCTGCAGAAGTGATCCCCGTGATTTCGTTAGATCGTCGCCCCATTGGCGATGGCATACCTGGCTCCTTTACCATTCAATTCATCAACGCCTTCCGCGCTCTTGCCAATTCTACTGGCACCCCCATTGTCTAACAATTTCCCTCATGAACTGTGATTTTTGCGATCAGAAAGCTACCGTTTTCTTAACTCAGCTAATCGATGGACAGATGAAAAAAGTCTGTCTCTGCGAGAGCTGTGCCAAGGAAAAAGGAGTTACTGACCCCACAGGATTTTCGCTGGCCGATATGCTGCTGAGCGGCATTCCCACGAGTGCGCTGCCAAGCAATCCAACATTTTCTTCGAAAAATCGCATCAGCAGTGGGAAAAAATGCCCTACTTGTGGATTCGGCGCAGACGATTTGAATCGCGTTCGCCGCTTCGGCTGCAGCGATTGTTTTCAAGCATTCCGTCCCGAGATTGATCTGATCCTGCGCGGCATGCACCAAGGCATAACTCATGTTGGGAAAGTGCCTAAAGGATTCGAGGAAATTCATGCACGCGATGAAAAACTCGAAGAACTCCGCGCAAAATTAGAACTGGCAGTGCAACAGGAACACTACGAAGAGGCTGCCACATTGGTCGAACAAATCCGCCAACTGGAACAACCCTCCCCCTCTGCGCCATGATGCGATTTTCTACATTAATCAAACACCCTGCCGATTGGATGATCGGCGGTGAGGTGGATAATGCGGTGGTGCTTACCTCACGCATTCGCCTCGCGAGAAATATCCGTTCACTACCATTTCCCGGCTGGGCCACCAAGGAACAGCGCCGCCTAGCCATGGAGCAAATCCTGCCAGTGATCGAAAATATTCGCCCGATGAAGGATGCGTTTTCTCAGCAATTAAGCGGGCTTACCTCAGTGCAAAAACAAGTGCTCGTAGAACGCCATCTGATCAGCCGCGAACACGCAGCCCGCACCGATGGCAGCGCCGCAGTCATTGAGCGACGTCAATCTCTGAGCATCATGGTCAACGAGGAAGATCATTTGCGTCTGCAATCAATCCGTCCCGGCCTCAATCTTCGCGTGGCTTTTGATGCGTTGAATATCGTAGATGATGAAATTCAAGAAGCATTGCCCATCGCTTTTGACCGGAAACTAGGCTACCTCACCACTTGCCCTACCAATCTCGGCACTGGCTTACGCGCCTCCGCCATGCTTCATCTTCCTGGTCTTGTGATCAGCGATCAGATTAGCCAAGTTCTCAATGCCGTTAATCGCATGGGACTCGCCGTGCGCGGGCTCTACGGCGAAGGCACTGAATCGTTAGGCAATCTCTATCAAATTTCTAACCAATCGACGCTCGGTGAAAGCGAAACACAAATCATCGAACGCCTAGAACGAGTCATCACTCAAGTTGCCATGCATGAAGCGAACGCACGCTTGAAATTACTCGAAGATAACCGTTTGATGCTTCATGATAAAATCGGCAGATCTTACGGCACACTGATGCACGCTTGGCTGATCGATTCGAAAGAAGCTCTGAATCACCTCTCGATCATTCGCCTTGGTGCCAATCTTGGCTTTTTCCCTCACGAGGTCTCTCACCTTTGCGATAGCTTGTTGATGGAAATCCAGCCCGCTCACTTACAATTGCACAGTGGCAAAAAGCTCACGCCAGAGCAGCGCGACGAAAGCCGTGGACAAATTATTCGCTCGCATTTGCAAAAATTGCCAACCCCTGCTATGGTTTACTCACAAACAAAAAATACAACGTATCCAGATCCACCCCTAGACCTTGATTTATGAATAACTTTACTCCTAGAGCACAACAAGTCCTCGCACTCGCACGCAAGGAAGCCGATCGTTTCAGCCATAATTATGTTGGCACGGAACACATTTTGTTAGGCCTGATCAAACTTGGCCAAGGCGTGGCGGTCAATGTGTTAGAGCGCATGGGGCTAGACCTCGATAGCGTCCGCATCGAAGTAGAAAAAGAAGTCGGCACGGGCACCGCTGGACAGGCAGGAAATAATATCCCCTACACTCCACGTGTGAAAAAAGTACTCGCCCTCGCGAATAAAGAAGCCAAAGCGCTCAATCATTCCTACGTCGGCACAGAGCATATTCTACTTGGACTCTTGCGCGAAGGCGACGGCGTGGCGGCTCGTGTTTTACAAAAACTCAACGTCGACATTCAACGCACCCGCAACGAAATCCTCGCGGAAATTGATCCAAACTTCACCCCTACCGATGACAGTGAAGAGAACGATGAAGAGGAAATCGATGACGATGACATCTTTGCCGAATCAGAAAAACAATCACCTACACAAGGTGATACGCCAGAAGGAAAGTCGAAAACTCCTGCGCTAAAAGCTTTTGGTCGCGATCTAACAAAAAGCGCTCGCGATGGCGATCTCGATCCTGTGATCGGGCGCGAAAGCGAAATCGAACGTGTCATTCAAATTCTATGCCGACGCACCAAAAACAACCCTGTTCTCATCGGTGAAGCTGGTGTCGGCAAGACCGCTATCGCGGAAGGCCTAGCCCAAGAAATCGCCTCAGGCAATGTTCCGGAATTGCTCCGTGACAAACGCGTCATCACGCTCGACCTAGCTTTGATGGTAGCCGGCACGAAGTATCGCGGCCAGTTCGAGGAGCGCATCAAGGCGGTCATGGACGAAATTCGCAAAGTGAAAAATGTCATTCTTTTCATCGATGAACTCCACACCATCGTCGGCGCTGGCTCGGCAGAAGGTGCCATGGATGCATCGAACATCATCAAGCCAGCCCTCTCCCGCTCGGAGATGCAGTGCATCGGTGCGACCACTCTCAACGAATACCGCAAGTATATCGAGAAAGATGCCGCCCTTGAACGCCGCTTTCAGCAAGTAAAAGTGGATGAACCATCACAGGAAGACGCCATCAAAATTCTTGAAGGACTACGCGGTAAATACGAAGCGCACCACAAAGCACACTTCACCTCCGCTGCGATCGTCGCTTCGGTCAAACTTACATCGCGTTATCTCACAGGTAGATATTTACCCGATAAAGCCATCGACGTGCTCGATGAGGCTGGCTCGCGTGCACGCATCAGTCAAATGACCCGCCCACCTGCCATCAAGCAGTTAGAGGTGGACATTGAAGTCATCAACAAAGACAAACTCACCGCCATCGCCGAGCAGGATTTTGAAAAAGCTGCCGCCATGCGCGATGCCGAGAAAAATGCCAAGAAAAAACTCGAAGATACACTCAAGGCATGGCGCGCCCAATCGGAAGAATCCATCATCGAGGTGGGCGAAGAAGACATCATGGCCGTCGTTTCCAAATGGACTGGTGTGCCGCTTCGTCGCATGGAGGAAAAAGAAACCGAGAAACTCCTCAAAATGGAGCAAGAACTGCAAACCCGAGTGATCGGGCAAAACGAAGCAGTTCATGCCATTTCCAAAGCCCTGCGCCGTTCCCGCGCCGACCTGAAGGACCCACGTCGCCCAATCGGCTCGTTCCTTTTCCTCGGACCCACTGGTGTTGGCAAAACATACCTTGCCCGCAATCTCGCTGAATTCATGTTCGGCGATCCAGAGGCGCTGATTCAAATCGATATGTCGGAATACATGGAGAAATTCACCTCCAGCCGCCTCATCGGTTCACCTCCAGGTTATGTCGGCTACGAAGAAGGTGGCCAACTTTCGGAAGCCGTTCGCCGTCGCCCGTATTCGGTGATTCTTTTTGACGAAGTGGAAAAAGCCCACCCCGATGTCATGAACCTGCTGCTCCAAGTGTTGGAAGAAGGCATGATCACCGATTCGTTAGGCAGAAAAATCGACTTCCGTAATACCATCATCATCCTCACGTCTAATGCTGGAGCTTCGACGATCAAACGCCAAAGTACCCTCGGCTTTAACGCGATGACAGCTGATGAAGGAGACTTCTCATCGATGAAAGAAAAAATCGTCGAGGAAGCGAAAAAAGCCTTCAAGCCTGAATTCCTCAATCGTTTGGATGAACTCGTGGTGTTCCACATGTTAGAAAAACCAGACCTCTCACGCATCGTCGATCTGGAAATCAGCAAACTCGCCAAACGCCTCAAGGACAAATCCATTACCCTTGAACTTAGCGAACAAGCGCGTGATTTGCTAATCACCAAAGGCTACGATCCTAGCTACGGTGCGCGCCCGATGCGTCGTGCTGTAGAACGTTACTTAGAAGACCCTCTCGCCGAGGCCCTTCTGCGTGGCGACATCAAAGAAGGTGACCACGTGGAAGCTATCCGCCGCGATAACAGCGATGATCTACTCTTCAACCCCACCCGCCCCGCTCTAGCAACCAACGAAGAGTGATAAATTCCACCCACCCTGGAGTGCGGAAGGCTTGCCTCCGCCCTAGTAGATGAGGCTTGTCTTACGCGGGGGGGATTTTTTTCACCGCTAAGACACGAAGATTGCTAAGGTTTGAAGAAGAATTTTTAACAGAATTTGTTAGATGGCAAATGCTGCAACTTCCTCAGCCCCAAAGAGGGCGGAATTTGATAGCCCAATGTAGCGCGCTGGGTTATAAGCCGCGCCATCCAACGGCGGGTAACGCTCCAGTTTGCATTCGGGCTTCCCTCTCCGCCGTGGATGAGCTAGACGTTGTGCACAAAATGAAGACAGAGCGCGATACATCATTCCGCTACTTTCCGTGGGACATCGCGTTCGCTAGCGGAATCCCGCTCGTCTTGCCCTTCCTGCTCTTGGCGGTTCTTCAAAGCGTTCCGAGTAGAGGTATCTTCATTTTAGTGATCCTCATTTCTTGCGTTGCGTTCGCGGGCGGCGTCGTGATGAGTTGGGCGAAGTTACCATTGTATCGGCAAGGTCGATTTCTGCCCCTCGGACACACAGGACTCGATGAGCGTGGCATCCGATTTTACAGGATAGGACTTCGACTGGCGATTCTTGGCCTCATCGCTCAATCGGTTTTTGTTTTAGTTCTCTGGATGCCGGGGTAGCCATGCAAGATCAAGAAGCTCAGGTTCAAAAACGAAGTGTAACAACATGAAATTATTCAGCCAACTCCTTGTAATTCCAGTGATTTTCACAGCAATTTATACTTACTTTAGCAATCAACCAACGATTTATAACAATGAACCGCAATGGATCGATCTCTCTGCTCCTAGGAGTGAGGCTATCCTGAATCCTGATAGTAATCGGGATTTTGTTATCCAGGTTAGGCCTTCAGGAATGAATACGGCACCTATGGGTATGCCTATCCCTGATAATAATTTGGTGCTCTTTATTGAATATGGAGGTGTTCGATTTGAAGCCGATAAATCACTAACAACGGTGAACTATGTCGTGGATAAAACATTAACATTCACCATTTGGAATGGAAAATATTCAAACTGTTTTAAGGGTGCGTGGCCCAATTTCCGTTAAGGTAAAGACTAATTCAAGGGAGTTTGTAGATAGCAGTGTTTTTCTTCAGTATAAAGATTAGAGTTAGAGAATGACATATTGCTAACCATTCGCTGCGGTAAAGAATTCGCAGGAACACAGTTTGTTGCTGGGCATGATGTTTCTTGCCGACTCAGTTCTTGACGCTCCGCTTAGGTTTATGTTCCAGGTGCCATTAGCGTTGTTCCCGTTGAACCACTCAGTTGGGCATAAGAAATGATCTATTACAAAAACTTCTTAAAAGTTTCGTAGGCGGCATTCCAGTTTTCTTGGTCTTGGGGTAAGTAGGTTTTGAAATCAAAAGATTTTTTGATCAATTCACGGGCACTAGCCATATCTGGCAGATGTCCCGTGGCGATCATTTGAATGGCTACGTTGCCACAGGAGGTGGCTTCGATGGGGCCGGCGATGATTTCTATGCCTAGGGCATTGGCTGTAGCCTGTGCTAGGTGGGCATTTTGTATACCACCGCCGCCGACATGCAATCGTGCGAATGAATGTCCGGTGAGGGCTTTGATTTTCTCATAGGTCACCCGGTATTTCATGGCGATCGAATCGGTCGCAACGCGGAGGATTTTCCCTTTGACGTTAGGAATATCTTGGCCGCTGGCACGACAGAATTCTTGAATTTTATCGGGCATTTCTCCTGCGGTGGAGAACGAACTGTGATCAGGGTCGATGAATGCAGTGAAAGCAGGTGCCTCGATCGCGAGCTCGGCGAGAGCGGCGTAGTCAAGATCATCGCCATCGATCGCCCATTGGCGCTTGCATTCTTGAATCAACCAGAGACCAGAAATATTTTTGAGGAATCTAACGGTTCCTGAGTGACCTAGTTCATTGCAGAATCCTGCATCGAACGCAGCCTGTGTGGTGATCGGCACGGGTGTTTCCAATCCCATGATCGACCATGTGCCGGAGGATAGCCAAAGGTTATCGCCTTGACTCATCGGGATGCCGGCCACCGCAGAAGCGGTATCATGGCTAGCAGAGGCAATCACGGGAATATTTTCCATGCCGATGTAATCAGCGATTTCCGTGCGGATCGGGCCGAGAATCGTGCCGGGCGCGACGATATTGCCGAAAATTTTTCGTGGCAATCCCAGTGCATCAATCACCGGCCATGCCCAATCGTCAGTAGCGGGATCAAACAGTTGTGAAGTCGATGCCAGTGTGCGCTCGTTCGCCATCACTCCGGTGAGCCAATAGGCTAACAAATCGGGGATGAACAACAAGCGCTCAGCATGCATCAGCGAGGGCGACTGGCGGAGTTTTTCTGCCAATAAATGCAGCGAGCTATTGTAAAAATTCGTGCGGACTCCGGTGTGTTGATAGATTTCTTGCTCAGGCATCAACGCATGCATTTTTTCTGCCATGCCCTCGAAGCGAGGATCACGGTACTGATGCGGCATGCCGAGCATACGCCCGCTGCCATCAAGTAGTGCAAAGTCGCAACCCCAAGTATCAATACCGATTGAGCAAATCCTATTACCGTAGGTGGCGACCGCTTTGCGTAGGCCCTCTTGGATATCACGGAAGAGTCCGATGATGTTCCAATACGACCCTCCTGGAAGATCGGTGCCGGGATTATTGAATCGATGAACCTCTTCTAGATAGAGATGTGTAAAATCGGTCTTGGCCGCAATGATACGTCCTGAACCAGCTCCTAAATCGATGGATAGAAATACTTTTTTGGGCATAGGAATCGTGAGAAAAAAGTAATTGTTAGTTACGCAGCGTCCTCGCTGTTGTCACCGCGGCGTTTTTTGATGGTTGGTGGTTTTTCGCCCATCACGACTTGCTTGTTAATGGTGACCATTTCCACATCGGTGCGGGAGGGGATTTCATACATCACATCAAGCATGATGCGCTCGAAAATGGAGCGCAGTGCGCGAGCGCCAGTGCCTCGTTTGATGGCTTCTTCGGCAAAAGCTTTCAATGCATCGCGAGTGATATTGAGCTTCACATTGTTGAGCGCGAGTTGCTTCGAATACTGTTTCACCAGTGCATTTTTTGGCTCGCTGAGAATGCTGATCAATTCCTCTTCTGTTAGTTTACGCAATGACGAAATGACTGGAAGACGTCCGATGAATTCAGGAATCAATCCATAGTGAAGCAGATCTTCTGGCAAAGTGAATTCTAACACATCTTTGTCAGCGTCGATCTGTGCATGGTTGCTGTCGCCAGTGTGGAAACCAAGGGTGTTTTTGCCAAGACGACGGCGGATTTTATCGTCTAGTCCCACAAAAGCTCCGCCACAAATAAAGAGAATTTTTTCGGTATTCACCTGAATGTATTCTTGTTGTGGATGCTTGCGTCCTCCTTGAGGCGGCACATTGCAGATGGTGCCTTCGAGAATTTTTAGCAATGCCTGCTGCACCCCTTCGCCCGAGACATCGCGGGTAATGGAAACATTTTCTGTCTTGCGACCGATCTTGTCGATTTCATCCACGTAAATGATCCCACGTTCTGCTTTGGCGATGTCAAAATCGGCCGCTTGGAGAAGTCGTAAAATGATGTTCTCTACGTCCTCGCCGACGTAGCCAGCTTCGGTAAGCGTAGTGGCATCGACAATGCAAAAAGGCACATCAAGAGTGCGGGCGAGCGAACGAGCCAGCAGGGTTTTTCCAGATCCCGTAGGGCCTAACAACAGCACGTTTGATTTTTCAATTTCCACGTCGGCATATTCTTCCGAGGCTGAAAGAGACGATTGATTCAAGCGTTGGTAGTGATTGTAAACTGCGACGGAAAGAACCTTTTTCGCTTGATCCTGCCCGATGACATGGAGATCGAGTTGAGCACGAATTTCGGCAGGGGTGGGAAGCGATTGCTTTTTGCCCTTGCCGTTTTTATTTTTGCTAGGATCGACGGCGCGTAGTTCTTTCTCAAGAATGGAAACGCAGAGCTCAACGCATTCATTGCAAATGTATACGCCCGGACCAGCAATAAGTTTTTTCACTTCAGAATGGCCTTTGCCACAGAAGGAACACATAGATAAATTAGAAGCTCGAGCCATGAGAAGAAATGATGATTACACGGGTAGTTTATGACATTATACATGAATCACAAGCTGATTCCATGGCATAATTTCCTTAAAATAGAATTATTTTCACGATAACTTCCCACGACTAGCCTGGGTAAAACGGGCCGCATATTTGGCAAGCAAATCAGCTTCCAAATTAACCAAATCACCGATCTTAGATACTTGCAGATGCGTGTGCTGAAAGGTGTGTGGCGTGATCCAGAATACCGCAGCATCATCTAACAATTCCGCAATGGTCAGTGAAATGCCATCAATGGCGATGGATCCTTTATCGATGCAAAATTGCTGAACAGAATGCGGTAAAGATACCATCAAACGATGATCTTGACCTAGGGCTGATAAATCGAGAATTGCGCCCACGTCATCAACATGCCCTTGCACAAAATGCCCACCCATGCGCGAGGTGGCGAGCAGGGCGCGTTCGAGATTGACGAGAGAATCGCACGTTAGCTTGCCAAGAGAAGTTACTTTTAAGGTCTGACTCAGCAGATCAAAAGTGGCGCATTCTTCGGTGAATGAGCTAACCGTTAGGCAGCAACCATTCACTGCGATGGATTCGCCGAGTTGCAACTCTTTGGCAAAGGGAATCGCTACGATCAGCTGCGCCTGCTCGCCAAGATCGACGAGGTCGATGATGCGGCCAGTAGTTTCGACGAGTCCAGTGAACATTTTTTGTTAGTCTGCGTGAATGACTGCGGCGGGTGCTTTGTCCTCACTAAGTTGGCGATGCGATTCCGCATCAGGCAGCATTTTCATAGCGCAAATGGTGACCAATGTGGGGATTAATGCGCCAAGAAAAAGTTTCAGTGGAGAAACACCTTCACCGAAAAATTTTCCTAAAATCGATTGTCCCGCAGGATTCGGGGCATTAGCGATGACGGTCAATCCGCCACCGGTGACAGCACCAGCTAGCACACTGTATTTCAAAGCGGGAGTGAGGTTTTCCACCTGACTAGCGAGGAAAGTAATCGCAGCGTTGTCATTGAATCCAGTAAGAATGGTAGCGCCAAGATAGAGCGGCCATTCCGTTAGAGAAGAAATGACAGGGCCCAACCACCAACCTTGTAGCCCACCGTGGACAACCAATGCACCCAAGAAAAATCCGACCATCAACGGCCCGCGTAAGTCAATCGGATTTTGGTGATGTCGCGTAGCTCGGCTAAATGCCAAGAAGAACAGAAAACCACCCATAAACAAAGGCGTGGTGTGCGCAAAGAACACCGTCCATGCCATGAAAGCAATGTGGACAAGCGTGACTTGCAGAGGGATTGGCACATCGCGCTGTGTCCAATCAGCAATGCCATCGCCATCGGCGTCAGTTACTTGCTTCGACATCCGCGCGAGTTCTTTGCGGAAAAACACAAAATAAAGTAAGGTAGAAACAACGATAGCAAGCATGGCCTTATCGCCGAAATGCAAAAACATGTATGGCGTGGTTAGGTCCCATTTTTTCGCCACCATCAAGACGGGTGGCGCCGCGAAGTTGGTCAACACGCCGCCGATGGAAACATTCACAAACAGCAAACCTAATGTAGCGTAGGCAAATGTGTTCGATGGCTTGAGAGGGTAAAATTTCCGCGCTAACAGAAGGGCCGCGATGGTCATCGCTCCTGGTTCTGTGATCAACGATCCGAGAAGTGGTGCAACGATCAAAATCGACAGCCACCATGCGGCGGGAGTTTCCTTGCCAAGTCGCGCAACAAAACGCAGGCAATATTCTGCGAAACGAAGAATCGGACGGGTGGAGGCAATCGCCATGATCACAAAAACAAACAATGGCTCGGTGAAATTGACGCTCGAAACGTAAGATTTCATCTCCCCCATACCATGAAAATAAATGAGTGCTCCTAACAACGCGATGACCCAAATTCCGAAAACCGCTTCCACTTCACCAAGGAAATGCAAAATCGTGGCCTTGAACGAAACCATCTTGCGCTCTTCTGGTTGCTCATGGTGATCGTGAGCAATTTTCACAATCTTCTCATCGTGGTCATGCTGCACTTTGTGCGCATACTTGGAAATCGGGATTGCTACGAAGGTATGCAAAATTGCGAGAATGAAGATAAACGATGCTACTGCGAGAAACGGCTCTTGTTTGGCGCGGAAGGAAATCTTATTCCAGACACCATCGATTGCTTGTGCTTTTTCTAATACGGGAAAATTTTCCGCTTTTGTGATGAATTCCGGTTTGCCATGCTCTTCCGCAGCCATCGGCAAAGGGCAAAAAGACAATAGGAATAGTCCGGCAGCAGCGATGAAGGAGAATTTTTTCATAGGCGGGTCGCGATTAAGAACGAGATGCAGGGGAAAGCAAGCAGTTTGTGTTGTGCAGAAGGTGATATCCGTGCTATTTTCCCCCCATGAATCGTTGTGACAGAAGTCTGTTGATCGTCTCCTGCTGCTTGATTTCTGCATGCAGTGTGACGCAGAAGAAAGATAAAGAGCGGGAAAAACCATTTGGCGAAACGGGCATCCCGCCACAATTGCGCGGCCAAGCTGAGCAAGTCAATCCGACCGTAGCGGGTGAAATTGGCACGCCAGCCAGTGAGGTGGCCGTGGCACTAGCCAATCATCCATCGGCGGAAAACATCCTCTGGACCGACGCTGATGCAGAGGGCAAAAGTCTCCCAGAATTAGATCGATTGCTTTCGGCGCCGAAGCGTGGCATTTGGGAAAAAAATGAGGAGATAGCCAAACGATCTGCGATCCGCGAGGGTAAATGTATTTTGATTTGGTTCACCGATAGCGTGCGCAGTCCCTTATGCAAAAGCTTGAGCGAAGAATTGTTCGGGCGAAAAGAATTTGGCGATTGGGCGAAGGATCACTTGGTGCGATTGGTTGTCGATCAAAGCGCGATGATGGCAAAGGGCGAAAAATACGACAACGAAGTCGGCCAACAGGAATATGTGGAAATGATGAAAAAACGCTATAAATCGATAGGCACACCGAATTGTATTTTGTTGTCGCCTAAAGGTGAAGTGCTTGGAAAATTTCGTGGCTACAAAAAAGGTCAGGCAGAGTTTTTCTGGGGACAATTGAAATACAACTGCGGCGTAGGCGAAGCCGAATACGATGCCTGGGCGAAAAAACTTGAAAAGCAAGGCTTTCGCCGCTGGCAAGATAAAGAGAATCACCGCGTCTTGGCGAAATTGGTTACCTACGACAAAGGAACATTAGTGATGGTGGAACCAGATGGTAGTCGATTCCGCACGAATGAAAGCAAACTCAGCGATGCTGATCAAGACTGGATCAAAGCCGAGAAAAAGAAACGCGGGATCCAATAGAATCTGGAATCGCATGAAGTATCGTGTTATTTTAACCAATCGTTATTTTTTACTTACCTGCTTATTGCTGGCAACCATGTTTGCCTGGCAGCTTCGATTTGTTCGTTCCAGCCATCAATTGATCGATGATGATGCATGCGAAAAACTATCCTTTTGGCAAGGTGCACCGAAGAATTCATCTGACATTTCCGCGGGCCCCGAGGGATTGTATCTGCGCAAGCAGATCAATGGTTCGTGGTATTCTCTTTCCCGCAACATTGACCGAATGGAAGGCGTGCGTTTTCTTTCGTTAACCATGGATGCGGCATGGGAGCAGGCGGAACCAGATCAGAAAGTCCTGTGGTCGCGTCCACGTTTAGTGGTTCATGGTAGCGATGAGAAAGGGCAATACTGCGCACCAGTGGATCATGGGGTCATCAATGCTTCGGGAACTCGATCATGGCACGTAGTGAGTCGAGTGGTCGATCTACCACCGCAAATGAAACAGGTGCGCCTATCGATCGATGCATACGGAAATCAAGGAGTTCTTCGCATCAATCATCTGCGGGTGGAGGCGGTGCACCAACGTCCGTGGTTTGTTACTGTGACGATTTTACTCATTGCGGCATGGATTGCCATGCTAACGGTTTTTCTATTGCCCCTTGTCATCGGCCGGGCGGCGGCACTACGCACAGTGATGATGAGTGCCGGCCTACTTTTAGGAGCATGGCAGTTTGTGTTTCCACAAGGTCGCACGATGTTTAGCCCTATCGCTACGAATTTTTGGATGGGCAGCGAAATCATGGAAGAGAAAAATCCTCCCCCTGCGCCAGTGGTCGCGGCTCCGGTAGTGGCAGCAGTGCCCCCGATCACTCAACGGCAACCACGCTTGCGCACGATTGTGCCAAGAAATCCTGCTGCTGTGACACCTGTCGCTCCAACTACTATTCCTGTAGTATTAAAAGAATTACCCGCCGTGGAAGCTCGTGAGAGTCCCAAATGGATCGAGAATTTGCGATCACTCGATCGTCGATGGAATGTGAACAAATGGAACCTTACTCATTTCACCGCATTTTTAGGAGTCGGGCTATACGTTTTTTTGTTAGCAGGCCACAATCGAATTTGGCCGTTGCCGATGAGCATCGCGATCTTGGGAGAAATCATCCCCAATGCGCTATTCGATATATGGGACAGCGGCGATTGGTTTGATGTATCTGCCAATATGTTAGGCATTTTAGTCGCGATAGCAGCGATAGGATTGCTGCGCAGAAAAAGCCGAAAACCAGCCGAAGATCTTCAAGGCACTGCGGTTTGATCTACAGCCGCGTCGATTAACAATTGTGGATCAGTGCCGTCATCTGGTTGCAGACGATGACGCATCACATTGGCAAAAATCGCTTGCACGTGATCTGGATGCACGGCTTTGCTACCTTCAAGAAACGCCTTAGCTCTTGCGGCCTGCATCACGTTGAGAAGTGCGCGGATCGACACCGATTGCTCTGCGCCGGAGAGCCTGCGCAAGGTATCGCCTAACGAGGTGATGTAAGCAGCGACTTTTGGATCGAGATAGACCGCATCGACTGATTTTTGCAAATCAAGAATCGCCTGGGTCCCAAGAAGCTCCGTGAGTGAATGTTGGTGAATTTCACCGACCGCGTGACCTAACAAAATCGAAGTTTGTACCTCAGTAGTGGGTAATTCCATGCGAATGGATAAAAGGAAACGATCCAATTGTGGCTCCGGTAGCGGAAACGTGCCAGTGGCATGTACATCATTCTGTGTGGCGATCACGATAAACGGCGAGGGCAGTTGGTGCGTGACACCATCGAGAGAAACTTGTTGTTCACTCATGCATTCTAACAATGCCGATTGTACCCGTGGCGAAGTGCGGTTGATTTCATCAGCTAGCACGCAATGCGCAAAGACAGGACCAGGGATAAACTGAAAATCGCCTTGATTAATGCGATAGAGTGAATAACCTAATAAATCAGCCGGCAATAAGTCGGGAGTAAATTGAATTCGTTTGAAAACACCGCCGATTGATTTTGCTAAAGTAGCAGCAAGTGACGTTTTGCCAATGCCAGGAGCGCCCTCGATCAGCACATGGCCGCGCGCTAGCAACGCGACAAGCAATAGTTCAGCGGCGGCTTCTGAGCCTAAGACGCTTTGGTTCAATCGTTGGCGGAGCAATTCGAGAGACATCGTAATTTTTATTAGGTAGAGGGTGCGAGAGTGAGGGTCACAGGGCAATGATCAGAACCAAGAATTTGCGGCATAATCCCCGCATCTACGATTCGTGATTTCAATGATTCGGACAACAGAAAATAATCCAAACGCCAACCGATATTACGTTCCCTGGCACCCGCGCGGTATGACCACCAGGAATAGGCTTCTGTCGTTTCTGGATGTAAGTGTCTGAAAGTATCAGTAAATCCCGCATCTAACATGTTAGAAAACCCTTGCCGCTCCTGATCCGAAAATCCTGCGTTTTTCCGATTTTCCTTCGGACGTGCTAGATCGATTTCTTGGTGGGACACATTTAAATCGCCACAAAAAATCACTGGCTTATTTTTCTCCTGCTCTAACTCTTTGAGATAGCGCAGAAAATCAACATCCCATTGCATACGATAGTCCAGACGACGTAAAAAATCTTGGGAGTTAGGGGTGTAGACGGTCACTAACGAAAAATCTTCATACTCCGCTGTGATTACCCGACCTTCCGAATCGTGATGCTCGTGACGAATGCCATAATCGACCGAAATCGGTGGTGTTTTGGTGAAAATTGCGGTGCCAGAATATCCGGGTTTTTGTGCCGAATTCCAGAAGCGATGGTAGCCAGCGAACTCTAATGGCAGGTCCACTTGTTCCTCGCGCGCTTTGGTTTCCTGCAAGCAAAGAATGTCTGGATTCGTATTGCTCACAAAATCCGCCATGCCTTTCGTTAGCGCAGCGCGGATCCCATTCACATTCCAAGAAATGAGCAGCATAGAAAATTTAGCTAAGGCGTTTCATCACCGCTTGTGAGAGCAATCGTCCATCGGCGCGCCCTTCGGTAAGCTCCTGCATTGCTTTCATAACCTTACCCATATCGGCTTTGCTCGTCGCGCCGGTATCGGCAATGGCTTTTTCTAACATCTCCGCAACTTCCTCTTCACTTAAGGCTGCAGGAAGAAATTTTTCCAATATCACCAACTCTGATTTTTCGTTTTCTGCTAGCTCTGGACGACCCGCTTTTTCGAATTGCTCAATCGAATCAAGACGTTGTTTGATTTGCTTACGCACGATGGCGAGGCATTCGCTATCCTCAAGTGGGGTATTGAGTCCGCCTTTTTCGATCGAGGCATTGGTGAGGGCTGATTTTAACGCACGCAATGGGTTGAGGGCTGCTGCATTTTTTGCACGCATTGCGTCCTTGATATTTTCCGATAAAGTTTCGACAAAAGTGCTCATAATAGAAAAATTGATTCGCCAACTGGCAACGAGATCTTGAACAGTTATCGGATGGCTGGCAAGAAGAACCGATAAAATGCAAAAACCAGCGATTGACAATTCCACCTTAGCGCAGCAAATTTTTTCCGAAATGAATCAAACAAAAGTAGCCATTGTGGGTGTGGGGAGAATGGGCGCGAATATGGCACGCCGACTTCATGAGGTGGGTTATCAAGTGACCGCCGTATTTGATGCGCGTGCAGAATCGGCACAACTCTTGGCCGCCGAACTTGGCTGCGCGGCACCAGCAACATTGGCGGAGGTCACTGCCGCTGCGGAATTCATCATCACGGTGGTGACTGATGACCAAGCGATGCGGGCGATTTTTGCGGCCGATGGCGATTCTTTATTAGTCGATGCCGCCGGAAAATGTTTCATCAATTGCGCCACCGTAAGCCCTCAGGTGCACGAAGAAATTTTCCATGCCTGTGAAAACATCGGAGCAGCTGCGTTAGAGGCGTGCATGGCATCGAGCATCACCCAAGCACGCGAGGGAACTTTGTATTTGATGATTGGCGGCAAGGCCGGTGATTTTGCCCGAGCACAGCCATTACTCGAGGCATTGTCGAGCGCGCTGCGCTACGTCGGCGAGGTCGGTCAGGCCGCGAAAGTAAAAGCGCTAGTCAACATGGTGATGAATAGCAACACCGCCGCGCTGGCTGAAGGACTCGGGCTGGGTGCTGCACTAGGCCTCGATCTCGACATGCTCAAAGAGATTTTTTCACAAACGGGAGCCAACTCGCGCGTCCTGCAAACGGATGGTGATGACATGATTGCTCGCGAGCATGATTGTTATTTTTCCGCCAGTCATGCAGCGAAGGACAGTGGTATCGCCAATCAACTCGCAGCAGCGGCTGGCGTAGCGGTTCCGATCTCATTGGCAACCGAAGCGCAGTATCGTAAGATGGTCACGCTCGGTCTTGGTGAGCTAGACAAATCAGGGATTGCAGAGTTGACTTTCCCAGGCAGATCGATCTAACATCTGGGCGATGCAGGAACTTTCGACAATCCGTAATTCTCATGGTGAAGCTCTAGATTTCACGTTTCACCCGAGTAAAAAAGATGATTACCTCGTGATCATCGGTCACGGGGTGACGGGCAATAAAGATCGACCGCTATTAATGGCCATTGCTGATGGATTAGCGGCGCGCGGTTGGCCATGTTTGCGATTCTCCTATACCGGCAATGGTAATTCCGAGGGCGACTTTGCCGCATCGACGATTACCAAAGAAATTTCCGATCTACAAAGCGTCTTTGACGCCTTAACCAAAGGAAAAAAAATCGCCTACTGTGGCCACAGCATGGGTGGAGCGGTGGGAGTATTAACAGCTGTTCGCGATGAACGGTTGCAGGTTCTCATCACGCTAGCCGGGATGGTTCACACCAAAGAATTTTGCCAACGTGAGTTTGGCGATGTGGTTCCTGATCAAGGATTGATGTGGGAAGATCCTCAATGCCCGCTTTCTCAGGCCTATGTGGATGACCTTGGGCACATCGATTCGACCTTAGAGGCAGCCGCAGCGATGGAAGTGCCGTGGTTGCTGATTCATGGCGATCACGATGACGTAGTCCCAGTAACCGATAGTCAGGCCGCTTACGCCGTGGCTCCAGAGCCGAAAAAACTCCATATAGTGGCAGGTGCAGAGCATTCATTCTCCGATCAAACCTATCAAGAAGTCGTGCATCAGATCGACGAATGGCTAATCGATCACTTCCACTGAAAAAATGCTACTCAATGCATAGTAGATCCGCTACTTTGCATGACACTGATCGCAAAAGTTGCCAAAAATAAAAACTTGCCAAGTAAACACAATGTATGTAATTTCATGGTGTTGTTGCTCAGCAAAAGAAACCATTCGCATGAAACCAAAATCACCACCTCGACGCGGCTTTACCCTGATCATGACGATCAGTCTGATGGTTTTGCTTACCATGATCGTGGTGGGCTTGTTGTCGCTAAGTTCAGTCAGCTTACGCAGCTCTAGTCAGGCCATGGATCAAGCAGCAGCGCGTGCTAATGCTCGTTTTTCCTTGATGTTGGCGATAGGTGAATTGCAAAAAAGCACTGGCTTAGACACCCGAGTCACCGCACGAGCTGATGTGCTCAACGCCAACAATCCGCCAATCATGGGCGCGTGGAAAAGTTGGGAAGGCACAGATCATGAGACCAGTGGTGCATTTGTCGGTCGCCCGGTTGCTCCTTCCAATTACAAAACGGCAAAGGAAACGCGCTTCGTGCGTTGGATGGTCTCTGGCGAGTTCAAAACGCAAGCAACACTGCCCAACACCACCAAAGCCACCGGCAAAGCAACACTGATCGGTGATCGCAGCGTGGGCAGTGATGCGGCGCAGATCCCACAGCAAGTCCATCTCACGCCAGTCCCCATTACACTTGCCTCCCAAAAAGGTGCCTATGCCTGGTGGGTGGGTGGCGAAAATCAAAAAGCGCGACTTCCCCGCGCAGCGCCCCCTGAAACGGATAGCTCAAGTGGATGGGCTGCGTTTGTAAAATCACATGCCGTTGCTGATACCAAACCGTTTCTTCTCGATCCATTGATTGATGATACCGTAAGTGCTCAGAAAGCCGTCAATCTAAAACAAGTCGATTTGATCTCTACAGCCACTTCAGGATTGCAGAATTCACAGAAATTTTTCCACGACCTGAGCACCGTATCTACTGGCTTGCTGACCAATACCGCGACTGGCGGATGGCGTAAGGATTTATCATTGTTCACAGAAAATTACAGTAATTTGCCTTCATCAGGCTTAGCCCTCTTCCGTAATAAACCTGATACGGATATTCTTTGTACCATTCCTGCTGGCTCTGATGCGATAGCCCCGAATTCGATGCTTTACTCATGGGCCAGCTACCGCGGCGGAAATACCATCCCGATCTATCAACACGGTCCAGTGACCTCATGGGAAAATCTCGCAGACTATGCCACTCTCTATAAAAGAATGACAGTCGGCAGTGGCGGTCGGATGAGCATTCCAGCAACTTCTTTCGCCATCGATGACGCAGGTAACAGTTATAACTACCTCCACAAGGTGAGAATTTTACCTGTCATCGCTCGTATTCAATGGGTGATGTCTCATTGGGCTGGCACTCCGCCCCCTCCAGCTGCAGGTCAACCGGCAAATCCCCCGGGCAGTTTGCAACCGCGTCTCCTATGCACACCCATCATCACCATGTGGAATCCCTACAGCGTGGAAATCAGCAGTCCTGCTGGCTTAAGTTTTGGAATTCCTACCCCACTTCCCGTGGCGCTTAAATACACTGTGGGAGGCATTAACTGCGATTATAGGTGTCTAACAGCTAGTAGCGGGGACAGCAATTATGCAGGAAAATCAATGGTATCCGCCGGTTCATATTCTTACTCCATTCCTGATGTGTTCACTCTCAATCCCGGAGAAACACGGGTGTTTAGCCCACTCTCTACCACACCTGTAGCAGCCGGAACTTCGATTAGACTTTCCCCGGGGTACCGCAGTGGCGGTGGGCATTTTTTCCCCGTTAAAGACGACGCAGGCAATGCCCTAGTGGTCGCAGGCACAGCCACCATCAAGGCAGATGCAAAATTCAACGTAACATACAACGACCGTTCGATCGGCGTGGGCATCTATCTAGACATGGGTATCAATGGCAGAAGACATCTCGTTTATCGTATGTGCTATCCGCTCGCAGTCGCAGAAAATGTATACAAGCCACTGACGAACATGGCTTCCTCTTCGCTAAATCAAGCACTTACTAGCCCCACTCCTTTTCTCTCGACAATGTTTGGAGCTCGGATGGCGAGTAATACGCACATCGCAGCGAAAGGATTTATTCAATCTAGTCCACTAGTAAACTACACTGCGATGGGCGGCAAAGATGTGGTGGAATCCACCATTGCTCGCCACTACGGTGGCACCAATCATCCGGTGAATTCACCCTTTGATTACAGTTTCGTCAAGCACGCTCCCGGCGGTGATAGCTGGCTGCCTAATGCCAGCGACGCCAGCGGGCGCGGCTACATTGTCACAGGTTTTAATAAATCAGACGGACTGTCGCGCTGCGTAGCTGCGGAACTACCTACACGTCCACTATCTTCCCTAGGTGAGTTACAAAATTGGGACCTACGTTATGAAAATCCCATCCCTCCCTATAGCTTTAATATCATTGGCAATAGTGACGCTTCGCCGCTGATGCCTTCAAATGCAGTGATCAATAGCAATGATAGTTCTTTAACGGAAAATTTGCAATATGACGATTCATATTGTGCCAATCATATCCTTTTCGACGACTGGTTTTTTTCCTCCATCGCCCCATCACCCACCACGTTTGGAGCTTCGGGGAAATCACTGCAGGCGAACTATATTAGCTTTATTACGGGTGCAGTGCCGCTTGCCAATCGCGCATACAGACCAATTGCTGCAGACAGTAGTTTTGCCACAATATCCACAACGAATGCCAATACGCTTTTCACCAGAAACGTAAACAATAGCAATGCGTGGAGAAATATCGCATCGCGCTTTGAAGTGGAAGGCATGTTTAATGTGAATTCCACCTCCGTCACAGCCTGGCGCGCATTGTTAGGTCATGCACGCAATCAAAAAGTGCCATTTATCTCCGAAGCACCTGGCACGTGGAGCGTCACTACCTCAGCCAAAATGGACTATCCATTTTCTCGCTTCAGCATCAATGGCGATGCCGAAGCCAAAGCCATAGGTAATGCGG
Source organism: Akkermansiaceae bacterium (assembly GCA_903878115.1). GTDB lineage: Bacteria > Verrucomicrobiota > Verrucomicrobiia > Verrucomicrobiales > Akkermansiaceae > UBA956. The sequence continues at coordinate 58,389 of CAIRGO010000018.1, forward strand.
GCGCGTTTCCAGACTGTGCGGAATTTGCTGGTTACCGTCGCTTTAGCGAACAACAGTTAGATGCACTAGCAAAAAAAATTGTCGATCAGATCCGTTTGCGCGGCCCATTCCTTTCGTTATCAGAATTCATCAATCGCCAACTTTCTTCTGGAAATCTTGCCTTGGCCGGCACAATTCAATCGGCATTGAATGAGATCGCCCTCTCAGCGTCCACTAACCCTTATGGTGTAATTCAGGCATTATCAAAAGACTCTACGCCGGCGTTAGCTTCTGCCGCTGATGCAGAATACAAATTCGCCGCCGCAGCCACTGGCGAAAGCGCCTACGGACTCCCAGGTTGGACACGTCAGGCGGATGTGCTGCGGCCCATAGCTCCGATCCTCTCGGCACGCGATGATACGTTCACCATCCGTGGCTACGGGGAAGCCCGTGATGCTAGCAACGCAGTGAAAGCCCGCGCTGTTTGCGAAGCAGTAGTGCGTCGCACCCGCAACTACATCGATTCCCGAGAGGCGGCTGATCTTGCGACTCCGCCCGTCAGACCTCTGAATAAGGCTTTCGGTAGGCGCTACGAACTGATATCATTCCGCTGGTTAGCACCAACTGAAATCTAACTTTTTTATGCTCCGCTTACTATTCTTATGCACTGTCGCTTTTTCGCTCATGGCGAATGTCTTAGCGGCGGAAAAATCAACAAGGTCATGCCGCATCATCTTTTTGGAAGCGCCAGACGATGCTCCTGAAAAAATATTCCTGTCCGATGGTGTAAGCATGCGCGAGGTAGAATTACCCCGCATGAATTTGTCCGATATTTACCCGCTCGCCGAGGGCGACATCACGCTGCGCATGTTTTCACAAAAAATTACCGATCTCGCTGCCGTGCCAACATCAGCACCAAGCGCTACCATCGGCGCTGACGTGAAAGATTTTTATCTATTAGTATCCACCGATCCAGCAAACAAAATTGCGCCCGTAAAGATGTCAGTCATTAATGCAAATGCAGCCAATTTCAAAAAGGGCCAAATGTTATGGTTTAATCTAACGAAAAATAAAGTTGGCGGCCGCGTCGGCGAACGTGATTTGGCGATGGATGCGAATTCAAAAACCATCCTTGATGCGCCGTCGAGAAAGAACGGCGACTACAATGTCAATTTGACCTTCCGCATGCCCGGCGATGAAAGACTGTTTCCTCTCTGCGAAACGAAATGGCAGTTCGATGACCGAACGCGTAATATATATTTCATCATACCAGTGGCTGGCAGTCGCTCTCCTCGCATCTTGGGTTTTCCCGATTATCGAGAGGAGCCAAAAGAAGCGAAAGAACCGTAAATGTGATGGCAAGGCGGCGCAGGTCTCACAGGGAGAAGTGAACGAGGGAGCTTATCCGCCGGTTGCCGCCCACAATGTGTTATACTATTTGCCAAAACTAAGTGCCGTTATAGGAGCGGTTTGCGCAGACTGATTTGACGGTGTCAGGATCTTGTAAGAGTGATCGAAGTGTATCATAAAGCTTTTGTTCCAACTCGGCTCCTCGATTAGTGATGTAGCCCGCTAGATAATGACTTTTGAGGTATTGCCAGAGTCTTTCGATCGGATTAAAATCGGGACTGTAGGACGATAAATAAAATGGCGTGATATGATGCCAGTTGAGACTTTTGGCTTTGTGCCAACTGGCATTATCCAAGACGAGTAGGATCTCTTTGCCTTCTCGCTGCGGCACTTCTTGTGCAAAGGTATCGAGGAATGCCTGAAACACTTCCTTATCGTTATGCGGAACAATGAGGCTTACG
>CAIRGO010000019.1 GCA_903878115.1 Akkermansiaceae bacterium
ATCTCCCGCCGTAAAGTTCAGGATGGTGTCCGAACCACCTGTTCCATCGCGGAAGGGTTGCAGAGCGACATCATTGGCAACACCCACACCGCCGAAAAACGGGTTGATACTACCGCTGCCCACATTAATCGTCACCCCAGTAAAATCCAGGGGGATCGTCGTATTCAGAGAATTGCTATAAATCACATCCGCAACCGCAGGTAAGGTCAGCGTGAGAACCGCGATGGCTGCGCTGGATGGAAATTTCAATTTCATGGTAGAGGTATGAGGTATATGAGACTAAGGTCGATTAGTTAGAGATCGTTAAGCGGAAAAATGTCGGCTTTTTAAAGTTATTTCCTCCAACGTCGATCAATAGAGGATACGGCACGCTTACCGCTTCGATCTCGCTCGCGTTGAGACCACCTGCGCCAGTCAGCACGGTGGGCGTGACAGCACTAGGCACCCAGACATTTAAACCTGCACTAAACTCGACGGTGTAGGTAAGCCCTGCTGCCGCGTAATCCTTACGGCGACCAAACACAGCACGATAATCCACACCAGGATTGGCCATGTTGATCGCCACCGGTTGACCGGGCGTCGTGACGGCGCCGCCATTGACCCATACGATCGAGCCAGCAGAAGAAACCGTCGGTTGCGTGCCGAAGGCAAACTCCATCAAGTTGATGAAAGTATCACCATCTTGGTCATCACCAGCCAACTTCATCGTGAGCGGCGGCACATACGTCGCATTCGCCCAAGTATCGAAGAGAGTAAGGACGGTGATGGTCGTATCATCCTCCACAGGAACAACGAGGTCATTCAGCGCAACGTCCTCGATCACCGCCCCCGTGGGGATGCGGAGTTTCAGGCTGCCAGCACTGTTGGCGGTAACTGCCACAGTGAAGACTCCAGCCGAGGTTTCGCTGATGGCGCCTACAGTGATGCCAGCGGTGCCATTGTTATTGAAATCTGCCGACGTAACCGATGCGGAATCGATGTCCTCGTTAAATGTCACGGTGAAGTTGATCGTAGCACCAATGTCCACGGGGCCGCCGGACACGTTGTCGGTGATGCTGGTAAGGGTCGGAGGCGTCATGTCGCTGCCACCACCGATAAGGTAGCCATCGGCGTCCAGCGTGTAGGTGCCTGCACCGCTGCCGTTGACGGTAATAACGGCGAGCTGAGCCGGTGTGAGACCACTGCTGGACGTGCCGAAGCGGAGGGAGGTGGCTCCCAAAGTGCCGGTGATGTTGAGGCTGCCACCGGTCCAGTCCACGGCGCTACTATCGGCAAAGGCAACTGCGCCGCCAGTGCCGAGATTGATAACGGCCGCTGCGGTGACGTCCAGCGTTCCGACTGCGTCGCTGAAGGTGGCAGCATTGAGGGTGCCTGAGGCCATCGTGATCGCTGAATTATCTGGCAGAACATCGTTCGCACCGAGCGCCAAGGTTCCCGCATTGACGGTAGTGGTGCCGGTGTAGGTGTTGCCGTTAGAGAGGATCCAGGTGCTGTTGCCATTTTTCACCAAGGAGGTAATGTTGGCACCAGTCCCGCTGTTTCCGATTATGGAGCCTAAAGTGTTTGCTCCTCCCGTATAGGTTCCTCCCAGCGTCAAGGTCCGCGCGGATGCCGTGCCTGTCTGAGCCACATTGGCGGCGGTAAAGTCGATCGTGCCACTGCCGTTGTTGTTAATGGCAGCGCCAGCGACCATTTCAATCGCACGATTGGTCGTATCACCACCGGTTCCCGTATAGCTAAGTGTTCCTCCGTTCATTCGAATCGGAGCAGAAGAACTGCCCGTGCCCAAGGAAGAATTGCTGCCACTATCGGCCAGTTTGGTGATGTTTGTGGTGCCACCGGTAAGCGTCACAGAGCCTGAGAAGGAATTGTTAGCACTGGCCAGGGTCAGGGAGCCGATTCCTTGTTTGGTGATGCCGATCCCTGCCAGTGTCTCAGTGATGACACCACCGAAGGTGAGAGTATTGGCGCTGACGGAAATGACACGAGCGCCGGGAGCTGTGATGCCACCAATCGTAGTCGTCCCGGTGCCGAGATTCAGGCTCTGCGTACCGACGAATGTGAAGTTCCGGTTCAATGTGATCGCATTGGCCGTACTGACCGTGACAGCACCCGCGCTGGAGTTGTCGATCTGGACCGTATCGGTTGCCGCGCCGCCTCCAAAGTTCAAAGTTCCTGTGCCCAAGGCCGTGGCACTGTTGATGTGGAGTTTGGGAACCAAACTGGTTCCTGCAGAAAGCGTGACACCACCCGTCATCGCTGTGTTATCTCCAGAAAGAATCAGAGTGCCGTTGTTCGAGACAGTCGTCAGCCCGGTGTAGGTATTGTTGCCGGAGAGCGTCCAAGTGCTGGTGTTCTGTTTCTGCAAGCTCAAGGCGCGGCCGGTGAGGTAGTCCGTGGCATTCGAGATGGCGCCAGTGACGATGTTGTCCGATGCGGTTCCATCCAACCTCACGACGGGGATACCGTCGCTGGCGGTGACATTTCCGGTCGCCATGGTGATGGCGGCCACCGTCATGTTGGCGCTGGTCGGGTTGAGGATGGTGGTTACCGTATCCGCTGCCGTGCGGGCCGTGAGGTTGTTGAGGGTGATGGTGCCGGTGCGCAG
>CAIRGO010000020.1 GCA_903878115.1 Akkermansiaceae bacterium
CATCGCCATATCAGCGTTGGCACCGTTCCGGCCCCCGGGTTGGGGATCCGTTGGTTGCCGCACCTTCGTCGAGCTGAATCTCTCCGGTGCTCTCGATGCGCGTCACCATTTGGGTGACCGAGGGAGTGTATCAGGTGGGTTGTGCCAACTGAGCGGCACAACGCACGCCGTGAACTCCTCAGGTGAGGCAGATTCGGATTGGGGTAGGATCGGCGGCATGGACGCGCCCCTCGCCTCGACAGACGGACGATTGGAACGATCTATTAAAGGCCGCTTCAGGCTCCTCACAGCACTCGCACTCACACTCGCCGTGATCCTTGGGGCCAGCCCCTCCAAGGTCATCGCCACGGAGGGCTTTACCGCCCTCACAAGCCCAACGATTTCCGGCACGGCGATGGAGGCCCGCACACTCGAGATCGGGGAACTCGCCACGTGGAGTGCTGAACCTGACACCATCCGCTATCGCTGGTACCGCTGCACGTCCGAAGGCGAGGCCGGAATCGGCAGCATTCCAGCAGATTGCACCGCTTTGGCCCGGGCCACCGCAACCCAGTATGTTGTCCCCCTTAGCGCGATTGGTTCGTACATTCGCTTGTTGGTAACTGCAACATCTAGTGCCTTGATCTCTTCAACCTATAGCGCCAGCACTTTAGCGGTGGCGCCTCTCACATTCACCCACAGTGAGGGGCGGACAGGTGACATCTGGGTAGAGTCCCTCGAGCCAGAGGCAAGGATTCGTGCTTACGTACCAGATTTCTGGATTCCCGCGCCAACTGCTGCGATAGTGACGTGGTACCGATGTAGTGAGCCTTATGTTGACCTCGCACTAGATCCAGAATTTTCGGTCCCAGGATCCTGCGAATTGAGTCCTTCACGAACTACTCGCTCGTTTGCAAACTGGTTCTATGAAACTACAATTGGGCCTTTAGATGGCGGCTTCTACATTGGAGCATCGTTCACGGCCGCCTACGGGACAGCTCAGTCAACCGTATTTATTGGAACAACTGAATTGATTCCGATTCAGGAGGTTGGTCCGCCAGCAATCCTCTCGGCTCGATGGCTTTATGTTGAAGGAGACACTGTTTACAATCCAGAAAACAACGGATATGCCATCGCGTATGTGTATTCGGACTCCAATAACGAAAACAATACCATCGTCTACGAGAGCTTCCCTAGAATCAACCAGGTAGTTCTCGGCTGGTACAGATGCGAAGGCGAAGGCGGCCCCACACAAAACGTAACTGATTGTGTGCTAATCCGAAGCAGAACTCGCACATATGGAACTTTTGACTGGGGATTTGGGGAGTCATATTCGTTCCAAGAGAGCGACATCGGAAAGTACATCCGAGCGCGGATTCAGATTGCCAATTCTGAGGGGAGTGACTTCCTTTTCACCGCAACAACGGAGCAGATCACAGGTCCGGCCATTGCTTCACCATCAATTTCAATAGGCCCGTCCATTACCGAAACTCCTTGGGAGGGCCAGAGAGTTTCACGGAGTTGGGGGGCATACTCTTTAGGCTACCCGCTAGCTACAGAGGCCTACTCTTGGTATGCATGCACCATTGAAGGTGCGGCGGCGGACGTAGTTCCTGAGGACTGCCAGCTGAGGGTTCGAAGTGCAAGCTATACACCCATCAGTGCTGATGTTGGCAAATTTCTTCGCATTCGTATTGATCTAAGCAATGAAGTTGGAGAAATCAGTCGCCTTTCTGCAACCAGCGAAGTCGTCCAGACGGATTTAGGTCCACCAGTTCCCGAAGGCTTCCCAGAACTCTGCTACGAAGATATTGAGGGCTACGGTGGTGCTCTAGGACGAATGGCTTTCTCTACAGGCCGTCCTAGTACATGTGGCTCAGCGGTGGCTGGGAGGCTTCACTTTGGCAACAACATCCAGTGGTACTCAAGCACCCGAATCCTTGCTCAGAGTTACGGATGGTGGATGTGCAGCAGTCCGCAGCGGCGGGGCTCAGAAAAGGGCGATTGCCGGCTCATTAGCAGCCGCACAGGATCTGAGTGGAGTGGTTACATTGCACGGGCCTCGGATATCGGACGATACCTTCGCTTGAGTACGACCGCACTGAACCAATATGGGAAGACGACCATGTTTTCCAAGACTTATCTAATCCGGGAAAGGTCTGTCTACCAGCCCCCGAGACTTCTTTTCTTTCCGCAGATCCTTGATGAGCCCGTCGTCGGGCTGCCGCTTTGGGAAGACGGCGGGGCATGGGTGGCATACGGTGAAATGCCTGGCTACTTCGCGCGAGTTCAGAACTATCAGATCTTGTGGCTCGCCTGCACATCAGAGGGTGGTGAGGTACGAGAGATCCCTACTGACTGCACTGCGATTAGCGAGGGCAGCGTTTCTGGCGGTGAAGTCCCAGCAAGCGAATATGTGCCGCGGCCAGGTGATGTTGGCTACTACCTGCGGGTCGCGATTACCGCGAACAGTGTTGGCGGACCGTCAACTGCGGTCTCTGCGACGACAGAGATCGTTGGCGAGCCGGGTGCGGTAGCACCAACACCACTTGAAGACCCTGCTGTCTTCCTTGAGGAGATTGGTGGGACACGCTACTTCACCTCGCAGATTGAGTGGGATGGCTATCCCCTACCCGCTACGAGCATGACGCGCTGGTATCGCTGTACTGGAGCTGCTGGCGGCATCGTGGATAGCATTCCAGGCACCTGCACGGCGATCACCGGTGCGAGCGGGCTGGATTATGAAGTAGTGGCGGATGACGTTGGGAAGCGCCTTCGCGTTGCCTTCACCGCCGCCACCAGCTCTGGCACAACTACGATTGTCTCGGCGACTTCAGATGTGGTGCCAGCACTACCCACACAAATTCCAACGCCATTGAGCCCGCCGCTCGTCTCTGGCCTCGCGATGGTCTCCCTCCGCCTAATCGGGACCACCGGAAGCTGGACCG
>CAIRGO010000021.1 GCA_903878115.1 Akkermansiaceae bacterium
CACTGGGGCGGTATGCCACTCGCCCTCAGCGAGTAGACCGTGGGTGGCGTCGGTGGGTTTGGTCCAGTGCTCGCCGCCGTCGGTGGAGCGGCGAATGATGAGGCGGCCATGCTGTTTGTCGGTGCCCATCGCATAGACAGCACCGCGAAACACGAAGAGGTTCTGCCAAAAGAAGCCCTTGATTTCCGCGATGGGTTTCCAACTTTCACCGTGATCCTGTGAGCGGTAGACCCGACCGGTGGGGAGGCGGTTCTCCTGGCTTTTTGGCCCGAAGAAATGGTGCGAAGCAAGGTAGTTACCGTTTGGTAGAATGCAGATCGATGGCGCGCCGAGGTAGCGCTGGCTGGAGGCTAGGCTGTGGGCGATCGTCACACCGGGAGGCGCGGCGATGGCGCTCGTGGCAATGCAAAGGAGGGCCAGAAATCGGAGTAGGTGCATGAATAGGTTCAGTCCTTGCATCTTGTCATTTCTTCATAAAGTTGTTTCATTTTACTGGCATTCTTTGCTGCGCAAGAATGCATTTCATTTACTAGCCGACTTGCACTCGTGCTATCACCTAGGCGGAGGCGTTCTGCTAGCCATTGATTGGTCATCGTGGTTTTGTAGCGGATCGTCGCGGCAATCGTGATTTTCCTCGAATCATTACGACGCAACTTTTCCCATTCATTCAATTGATCGATCAAGTTCAGTTTTTCGCACATCTTGGCGATGATTGATTCGGCCTTTTGCTCGAAGCTATTTGTTTATTTACGGTATATGAATGAATCCGAAGTAAGCAAGGAAACAATCACGGCTTTGAAACTACCACCGCTCTGCACATAAGCGGCATCGGCGTCAATAAGCGTTTTCGAATCAGAGAGCATTTCATTTCGCCCCATGTAGTAGCGGAAGGCATAACGTATGATCGATTGGCGAGTGCGGGTCGATTTCGCGAGACGGCCCACCATATCCATCGCGCTGATCACATTACCATCCAGAGCGGGGTCGCCAGTGCTGTCTAACACGCCATGCGGATCGACGGGAAGCGTTTTATAAATGTTGAACGCGCCATTTTTTCCCACCACGGTTTCGGGGGATTCGAGCGACTCTTCTTTTCTGAAACGGCCGAAGTCATCGTACATCTCGAATGGCAGACCGAGCGGGTTCATGAACTGATGGCATTTGATGCAATCTTGCGATTCGGTGACTTTTTCTAGTCGGCTGCGCAGAGTTTTCGTGTGGTCTTCAGGGATCACCGCATCGACCGTGATCGGGATATCTGGCACTCGACCAGCGAGAAGTTTTTCACGAATCCAGCGACCGCGTCGCACAGGATCGGTGGCGGTATTTTGAGAATGAGCGATCAACCACGCCGGGTGTGTGAGAATCCCCTTGCGATTTTCCAGATGAAATGGCTGCGCGACTGTGTAGTTGAGAAGTTGATCCTCGGCGTACTTGCCGCCGCGCCCTGGAATACCAGGAAGGTTGTAAATGGGCGTGTGCCACAGCGAATTCCCATGCTCCCACGGGAATCTTGGAAATGGTGTGTTGCCACGGCCAAAGGTGAACTCAAAATGCGTCATGCACCGCGTCAAGGTGTTTGCGTGATTATTAGGACGTTTTTCAAGTCCTGGTTTGATGCCCATGGTTTTATCGAGAAACTCTGCGTTCTCGTTGACTACTTTTTCCGGATCTTTTTTCCAATCAGAAGCTTTGAATTTTTCCCATACCATTCGCCATTTTTCTACGGTTTCGGCAGCTTTTTTTTCATCATCAAGCTGCAACACAAAATATTGATCGGTGGTCAGCATTGTCGCAAAAACATCCTGATCTTTCTTCAAACACCAATCGACAATTTTATCCGCATCGTTGACCAAAAACCCCGGCGTGCCTAAGGTGCCACGATCAGGATTGCCGTAGTAGCCACCACCGCGCTCCACATCTTTGAACACTTTCGTGGCTCCGGGATAACCGAAAAAGTCACGGAAAAATCTAACAACTTTTGGATGAGAAACCTTGAGCGATGTCAAATGACTGCCCGTGACGGACGGATCAACCTGCCCAAAATAGTACGTCGGATCAGCCATCAAACGCAGCACTTCACGTTTGAAATCCTCCTTCGTGGCAAGCCGACCCTGCGCAGCAGCCTCTAACAATTTCGCATCGGGACCACGGTCGCCCATAGCGTAGGAAATCGCATACGCAGCCTCACGGGGCGACAATAATTTCCGCTCATCACGATCAGGCGTGCCTTCGCCTTGCTCGATCCGATAGAGAAATTCTGACTCTAACAATACCGCGACCAAGATTTGTCGCAGCCCTTCGGTGTTCCCCCCCAAGCCGATCGCAATGCGCGAAAGCTCCACATACTTTGCTGACTCTGCCTCCGTCGGTGGACGACGCAGCACGCCAGCGAATTGTTTCACAATCGCCGCTTTCACCTCGTCCTCCGTGGGTGGCGATTTTTTGAGAATAATTGTTTCAAATTCGATCGGAGTCTGACGTGGCGACCATTTATCCTTAGGGTCAGGAAAATCGGCCGCGCCAAGTTCACCATTTTTCACCTGCGCCGGACGGATTTGTTTGCTAGCAATCCAGTTGGCGTTGCCGCGCATCACTAACAAACTGCCACCATCGAGAACACCAATGTCATAGTCGCGCACACCAGAGACATCGGGCAACAAAAACGGATTCGTCACGCCATAGAAAGACATCTCACGCTCCTTGCCCTCTAGCTCAAAAATATCGAGCACCCGTTGTTCAAAAATCTGCGGACTCACCAACCACCGACGTGCCGGCGTGAAGGCCGCTCCGGTGATCTTGCCACTGAATAATTTTTCGTGATCAACGTAGTTGCCATACGAGGGATAGCGCAATTTTTCCTCTAACTTCGAGGCATTATGGCTATGCAACTCTTGCCAAATCCAACCACCCAACTCGGTGCGCTGCTGTTCCGTCGGCTGCGTTTTCTTTTTCGCTGGCGGCATCTGCTTGAGATACACTTGCTCCAACATGCGATTCATCAAATCCAGCCGCGCATCCAACGATAATTCCGCCAAATTATCGAGCCGAATGTCGCCCTTCTCGGTGCCATCTTCATGACATTCAACGCAATGCTCTTCTAACAATTCTGCCGCGTGCGGATCAATCTTGAATGCCGCAGGTTCAGCAGCGCTCGAAAACTCGCAAGTGAACGCAAAAGCAGCGGAGAAATAGAGAGAAAATCGTTTGGTCATCGGTTCACAGAAAAATTGCCCACTCTTTCATCGAGCAGCTTGTGTCATACATGTCTTTCCGCCATGATCTTACAGTTAAATTTTTCATGCCTCTGATATAGTACCGCTATAAAAACCATTTTCCCCACATCACGGAAATCATTTCGTGATGTTAGGAAATTGTTAGAACCTCTATTGTCAACAGTCGCGTCTCCGCTTACGGTGTCACCGTCACTTTCAAACGTCCGAATTTCTTCGGATCAGGCGCTTGCGTGACGCTAAGTGTGATCGTATCAAATCCCGTCGGACTATCTTCCAATACAGTCACTCCCGGAGTCGATAATGCCGTGGTGGTGCCGACGTTGAAGGTGTTAGACCAAGCGTCGAGTGCTGTGCCGATTTCGATCGCGACCGTGGTCGAACCATCGAGCGACGTGCGCGCGCGTTTGAAGCTAAACAGCATGTTGCCACCGCTGGTAGAAATCGTGGGCAGTTTGCTGAGGTCATTGGTGTTGACATCACCGCCGAGCACATATTCGACAGCGTTGCTGACCCCATCACCGTCTTTATCCTGATCTGGTGTGCTACCAATTGCATTGATGTCAGCCCATGTGGCGTAACCTACTTTCCTGAGCACCAGAGCACTGCCCACTACTTTCAGTTCATATCCACTGATCGGCGCATCGAGCACCGGAGTGCCAGTGATGCCCGTCGAGGAGGAGATCAAGGTGTAACTCGCCAAAGTTGGCGTGCCAGTAATCTTGATCGTGCCTGCACTGAGGTCGAACGTGCTTGTCGAAGTAGTAGGCGATTCCAAAGTAAAGCCTAACGATGCACTTGCACTCACCGTAATGGGCGATGTTTGACTTCCACCAACAAGCGCCAAGGTGCCAACCGTTACAGAAGTCGCACCTGTGTATGTGTTGGCTCCACTGAGGGTTAACGTGCCAGCGCCGCTCTTGGTCAGACCTGTGTCAGCTGGATTGGGGCTGAGCACACCCAAGGAAACACTGGCTCCAGATCCACCGCCGCCTGTGAGGGTGACCGTGGGGTCGACCGTGTAGGTACCTGGTGAGGTGATGACGATCTCCGTCACCGCGCCACCACTGACGACTGCGTAGCCAGACGCTGGCGTGCCGTTTGCAGCGAGGGTGCCGCCTGTGAAAGTGACAAGCGGAGCACCAATGTATCCACTTCCGGGCGTGATCGCGATGTCGGCTTGTTTCACCCCGTTGCCAGTCACGCCGAGCAGGGCATTGCCGTAAGGCATGGAGAAGCCATCGGTATCAATGGTCAGGCCACCATTGAAGTCCTGGGCCGTCCCGACGTTGTCGATGGGACCGAAGACCGTGGAGACCGACGTTAGCACGTTCATCGGACTGGTGGCGAGGGTGGCCGAGGCTTTGAGCGTGCCGCCCGCATAGTTGGCATACAAGCTGCCGCTGTTGGAGCCGTTCGTGGCTAAAACCTTGCCCATGGTCAGCGTGCCAGCAGCCACGTTGAAGGTGACGCTAGTGCCTCCTGAGCCGGTATTGTTCACACGCAAGGTGCCAGCTGTGCCAAGGTTGAGACTTCCACCCGCAACGTTGAGGATGGCGGACGATCCTGAATCAGTGGCCAGCCACGTTGTGTTTGCAGAACTTCCGCGGCTCACCGACCCGCCAGGACCGACTGTCAATGAGGCGGCGGAGGTGTATCCGACGGTCTGGTTATTGGCGCCGGACCAATCGAGAAACCCGGTTCCTCCCACGTAAGCCACCGCAGTGCTGCTGCTACTACCGCTGGTGCCGATACTGAACGCGCCATTCGATTTGAAGGTGCCACCCGTTAGATTGAAATACCCGTAGCCGATCCGGGCCACATATGCGCCGGAAAGAGCTGCTGTGGAAATGACCACATTGCCCGCAGTCTGATTGTAGGCCGTGTTACTTCCTGCGATATTGGCACCGGTGATCGCAGACAGCGTCATGTCGTTACTGACATTGACCACGGTATTCGCCGCCGCAGTGCCGAGGGCCAGCGTGGAGGCGGTGGTGTTACCCGTGTAGGTTCCCGTGATGTTCAAGGTGCCGCCGGTCACCGTGGTGTTACCGGTGTAAATATTCGCACCGGCGAGCGTCCAGTTGCCTGCGCCTGTTTTCGCGACGTTGACAAGAGCCGTAAGAGCACCAGCGATCTGGTTGTTCTGAATGATACCAGAGATCGCGTTGGCAGCAGTGTTGGAGCCTCCCAGTGTCAAAGTGCGCGTCGGACTTGTTCCAGTGAGCGCATTGGTCGGGGTATTGAAGTTGACAGCACTGAAAGTCAGAGCGCCGCCAGTCCCATTGTTCTCGATAGCCGCACCACCGATATCACCGACCACTGGGGTGGCAGCGTTGGTGCCGATTTGCACGGTGCGGTCGGTCGTTTCACCAGGACCAGAATAGCTCAAGGTGCCGCCGACGGTTGTAGCGCCAATCATAATCAATCCGTTGGCTGCGGTAGTAGGAGCGCCCAAGTTGCTAGTAAGAGAGCCGCTTACGACACTATTGATCGAGTTCACGACAACTGGTCCACCATTACCGACAATCGAAGTACCGCCCGTGTAGGTATTGGCACCCGTAACGAAGACAGTCGAAGGCGTGGCGAGGGTGTCTGCTGGACGGAACATGATGCGGTAATCATTCAAGCCGTCATCGATTACGCCAGAAACCGTGAGAGTGGAATTCACAGCCGTGCCGATACGGGTAGCGTCAGCAGCGATTGTAATAGGTCCAGTCCACACGTTGCTTCCTGAGCGACCTTGAAGAGCACCAAAGAAGTTAGTGCCAGCTCCGGAGAGAGTGATGGCTTCGCCAGTGATTGTGATGTTGTCCAGTTCCACGCGGGCGGTGTCAGCCACAGTCGTTCCCGCGACAGTGGTTCCCAAGGCATTTGAATTTTGCAAAATGAGCGCACCAGCGCTAACAGTAGTCTCGCCGGTGTATACGTTAGCGAAATTTAGTGCGAGTGAACCGGCACCTGCCTTAATGAAATTACCATTGCCCGAGATCTCATTGCTTGAAGTGATCGCGACAGTCGCACCATTGGCGTTAATGGTTCCTACTCCAGTGAATTTAATGGTCCCAGGCAGACTCATGGCACCCACTTTCGAGATTCTGAAAACGCCATTATCCAGGTCGAATTTCTTGTCGATGCTAGTGAGCGTGGAGTTCGTGAAAATATCAAGTGTCGAACCTCCGGTGATGGTCACGGTATTCGCAGGGCGACCCAACGTGGTGGAGCCCTGGAGATACATAATATTGGTAAGAGCAGTCGGACCAAGATTGACATTGATGTCGCCCAGATCCGTTTCTCCCAGGAAGTTGAAGCTAGCTTGAGCGGCTGAGGCAGTGCCGAGAACATTCAGTGTGAAGCCTCCGCCGATCAAAGTTCCGCCCGTTGTATTGCTCCCGACATCCCAGCGATTGGTGAAGCCAAGTGTGGTGTCGCCCGCCAAAGTAAGAAAGCGGACGCCGATAAACGGTGAGGCAATCGCGCTAGAACTGGTGATCGCCCCATTCCCTCCCACACCGGAACCGGAAACTGTAACGAACTCATTATTCGCACCTAGCACAACGCCGCCAAGGTCGAGCGTTGCACCCGACGCGATGATTGTCCTGTCCGTTGTTCCAGTCTGGGTCCCCAACGAAGTAGCATTGCCTATTTTCAGCGTGCCGCCGTTGATATTGGTGATGCCAGTGTAGGTGTTTGCGGCGGAGAGCGTCAAGATGCCATTGCCGACTTTGGCAAGCACGCCGGAAGTGCCACCGCCAAAGGCGCTGGCAAGGGTCACGTCGTTGCCGTTGGTGTCGAGGGTCGCGGTCGTGGCATTGAAAAGGGTAAGCCGCGAGGAAATATCCTGAGTATTGGCGGTATCCCACTGCAGTGTGCCGCCATTGACGGTGATTGGGCCGCTTGTGCCGAGGGAACCGTTCGCGAAGGCCAAGATGCCGCTGGAAATCGTGGTGCCGCCGGTGTGGCTGTTAGGATTGGTAATGGTGAGCTTGCCGCTGCCGGTTTTGAGCAAAACGGCAATTCCCGAGATTCCATTGATGCCCTGTAGGGTGTAGTCGTTCCCGACGGTATTCGTGAAGTTTGCGATGGTTGGTAGTACATCGCCATTGCTAATATCCACGGTTTTGAGCGTGCCCGAGTTGTCAAAAAGAACATTGTCATTTGCGATGAAATCGGTTCCACCGCTCATGTCGGCGAGTTGCCAGTTCTTCAAAGGCGAAATGGTGTTCGTACTCCATTCGCTGCTCTGCGCACCGCTCCAGATCGGGTAGGTGCCGCCCGTGGTGTAAGTTACCGTTTTGCTGCCGCTGTCATATTGCAAAGTGCCAGCAGCTTGGCGACCGACTAGCGCAGGTGTGGTTCCTAGCGTGAAACCAGTGGCATCCGCAATGCCGCTAGCGGCCCCCACCAAGCGATAAGTACCGCTGGGCACGGGTGCAGTGTTAAGATTCAGAGTAACCGCTCCCGCACCGCCACTCAGGGTAAGAACGCCGGGCGTATCGATGGCGGGATTAGTCGTGTAATTGCCAAGCGGCCCGACATTGATAACGCCCGTTCCGATAAAGGTGAGATTCTGGGTCGAAAGAGTACCCGAGGCACCGTTGCCGGCCGTGATTTGGGCACCGGAATC
Source organism: Akkermansiaceae bacterium (assembly GCA_903878115.1). GTDB lineage: Bacteria > Verrucomicrobiota > Verrucomicrobiia > Verrucomicrobiales > Akkermansiaceae > UBA956. The sequence goes on from CAIRGO010000021.1 coordinate 7,861, forward strand.
TACCGTGACGGTGCCGGCGAGCGAGCCTACGCCACCCAGCGTGGCAACCGAGGCGATGGAGACCGCACTGCTGGCGAGCGAGCCGTTGACGACTAGTGAGCCATCAGAAACGGAAGTCGCACCCGTAAAGGTGTTGGCCCCGTTGAGGGTGAGTGTGCCAAGTCCGTTCTTCGTCAGACCGCCACTTGTGTTGGCAGCAGTAGTGAGAGCCCCAAGCGTGGCCGCAGTAACGCCATTGCCACCACCAACCAATGAAGCCACCGGCGCGGTGTAGTTATTACCTGGGTTTGTGATGGTGATGGTGTCGACCGTCAACGTGCCGTTGCCGGTGCCGTCGTCGACCATATTGGCGATGGCGGTGGCACCGAAGCCAGAGCCACCATCGGTAATGGAAATCGCTGGGGCACCGATGTAACCAGACCCACCGTTGGTAACGGGGATCGTGGCAACGCCGTTGCCGACAGGGGCGATTAGTGCTGCAGGAATGGTGATATTCATCCCGTTGGTATCGATCACAGCACCGCCGCTGAAGGAACCAAATGCGCCGTTTACATAGACACCGGTCAACGCGGGAAGGAATGCGGCCTGCGTGCTGACGGCCTTAAGTGTGCCGCCCGCGAAGTTTAAGTAGGCTGTGGCATTCGTCCCACCGGTGGTAATGGCCGTCGTGGTAAGCGTTCCAGCATTCAAATTGACAATGCCTGTTCCCGTCCAAATGGCACCTCCGCCACCGTAAGCCATCACTCTGCCGCCGGCTGAGGTGATGGTTCCGCCGGTGAGATTCAACTCAGCGCGACCGGCTCCTTGCCAGCCTAGTGCTAAATTCTGACCAGCCGTTGCCGAAGTATGATTGAGAACTCCACCCGTTGCGACGGTCAATGAGCCAATCGTTCCAGGCGAGGTGCCGTAACGAGACAAAATCACGAACGAACTGGCGTTAACTGTGCCGTTTGAAATCAATCCCACACCCACGCCATTTTGAGCGGCGACGTTTTGCCCGCCGAACTGGAATCGACTGGTGTTGATCGTACCGCCAGTCATCCGCAGGGATCCGTATCCACCGGTGGTGGCACCAGCCCCGAAGGTGAAAGTGAGTTCGTTGTCCGCGCCAGCGGTGACGGTCCCTGCTGACAAATTCACGGCACCGGCCGCTCCCGTAATGGTGCCGACCTGCAACCGGTTGAAGGTCATGTTGCCGCCAATGTTAACTACCGCATTGTTGCCAGCCGTATCACTTACCACCATGTTGCCCAGTGTAGTGGATCCAATAAGCGATCCGCTAACCGACAGGCTTCCTGCCGTCACCGTGGTATCACCAGTGTAGGTACTTGCTCCACTTAAAGTTACGACTCCAAGCCCCTGCTTGGTAACGGGTTGTGCCCCGCTTACAGCCCCACCCAAGGTGAGAGTGCGCGATGCTGCCACGTCCCATACATGAGGAGCGCTCATCGCGAGATCAGAATTTACGGTTAGATTTTGTGAGGCGGAGCTGAGGTCGAGGTCGATGGCTGGGCCACCCAAGGTCAGAGTGTTACCGGCGTTGATTGTGACAGAGCCACCTGGATTCAAAATTTTGATACCCGCGAAAGCAATATTGGCACCCAGCGTCGTAGTATTAGCGGTAGTCACGGTGCTGTCCCACACGGCGACATTCCCCAGTCCTGGAACTGCGGCGCCCACCCAGCTGTTGGTGAGGTTGAGGTTATCGGTGTTATCAGCTTTCGTAATTGACGTAAACGTGGCGTCCTTGAATTCGGCAGCGATCACGTGGATGTTTCCACCCGCATTCGTGCTGAAAGTCGGGGTGATTGTCGCACCAGAGGTATTCACCGTTTGACGGGCTGAAGCGAGGCTGCCCCATTGGCTGCCCCAGCTACCATTATGTATCTGGATCAGCGGAGCGGTGGCGGTCGGAGTACCCGCTGAGTTGTTGTTACCCGAGTTTTGGACTGCGGCGATGACTAAAGAATTGGGACCCGAGGTGGTAATGCCAGTGGAAGGGCTGCTAGCCGCAGTTGGGGAAGTGTAGGAGTTCTTGGCGGTAATACCAACTCCTGGGGCAGCGCCAGAGATGCCTAAAATCGTCGCAATCCCGCCGTTGATGCTGCCACTCGTAGAACTGGCGGTGAATGAAAAAGTCCCAGAAGCAACTACGGGAGGATTATCCAGATAATAGATGGCCACATCACCGCAGTCATTGCTGGAAGTGACTCGGGTATTGTCGTTGACAGCTTTGGTCATCGGTGTCCCGTTGAAGCTAAGACCAGTAAAGGTAAGAACTTGGTTGTTGTTTCCCGGTTCGCCGGAGACAACCACCACCAGTTTACTGACGCCTGTAGTGTCGAATGTTCTGCCAGTTGTGCCGAGATGAGCAGTGGCAAAGCCGGTTTTGGCCTGATTGACGTAGCTGATGGCAGCTGTCCTTACAACGCTAATGTCGGCAATGGCAGGTGTCATGCTGATAGCGAGAGCGAGGCCAATGAACGCATTACAAGTGGATAGAGTGGTTTTGTTGAATTTGGATTTCATAAGTAGTTTTGTTGGTTTGTTTGGAGCATATATTGTTAAAATATAAGACTATATAGTAACAATTATACAATAAATATGCAGTATGTCAAATGTTTTTTATTTATGAAAAAAAATCAAAACTTCACTAATACAACACTTTCACATCGAATAATATGTACTACTTGCGCTCATCTGACGCATCAGCGTTCCTCCGCGTTGGAAGGGTTAAGAGTCGAGTGAAACTGAAACTTTTATAGAGACAGAAAAACAGGTGAGGAGCACTATCCTTCCATCGGCTTCTCGCTGTTTTGGCCAACCATTAAGAATCAGAACTTTCCCCACAATTTTCCTAACAGTTCATACATCACAGGATCATGTTTTTTCAGCTCTGCGTTGGTGTAGGGATAGAAATCATTTTTGCTGAAATATGCTTCGGTCGTTTCAGCGAAATATTCTGCGGGGTTGGTGATCGCGTAGGCGCGGTCTATGCTCTTTTTCCCGTTAGAATCCTGACGCTCGACTTTATCGTAAATCCCGCTGGCTTTGGCCTTGTCGTAGGCGGCTTTGATTTCTGGATTGTTATGACGACCAGGCAAAAAACGATCATGGTAGCCGTGGGCGAGTTCGTGCAGGGCGAAGTTTGGCATGCGTTTGGTATCGGCCTCGAACACGCGGATGTTGGTGAATTCCACGCCTTTCGCCATCACTGGATCACGACCATGGGCGGCAAGCCAATCAGCACCGGGATGATACTCAGCAGCAGGGCGCACTCCGGGGTATTCTGGGGAAAAATACAACGGCACTTTTTGCAATTCCACGACGGCATTTTTCGGAACCACACGGATGATTTCTTGCAGTTGCACATCTAACATTTTTAGTGCTTTTGCCGTAGCGTCACCTTCTTTTTCTAACAACTCTCGGCTGATATGCACCATCCATCCCTGCAAGGGACGGACTTCGCGCTTGGCGTCGCCATTGGCGGCTTTATCGCGCGCTTTCGCGTGGGCAGTGATTTCTTCTTTGGCTTTCTTCAAGCGGTCGGGCCAGGCAAAAGTCGGCGCTTTAGCGGGATCATAGCCAGTCATGTGGTCGGTCAAACGAGTTGCTGGTTTGTTGTATTTTAGCGCGGTATCACCGAAAACTTCACGGCACATCGCGGCCAGACCGGGATCGTATTCGATGAGTTGTGATCGCAGATGCACGTGGTTGTGATCGTGGTCGTTGACGCGATTGTCATCGAACCATGATTGCACGCCTTCGGCAAAGTATTCGTAGCGATTGGTGGCGGCGTACTTACCTTTCCAAAGGCCTGCTTTCATCGCGGCCTCATAGTTTTTTTGCAAACGCTGATCGAATGTCGGATCGCAATTTAGCATACCGCGTAAATGGATATTGTGAGCAAATTCATGAATCAAAATGGACTCGGTGGTGTAGGGGTCACCTTCAAGACCTAACACATTTTCTTCTGCCACACTGCACAGCGGATCGGTCTCACTACCGCCCAAGCCACGTGCCCGCGCATCCCAAAAATCTTTCGGTGCGAGGTCCGGACATTCGCCCACTTTTTCCTGAGCCATGCGTGCGAACTCTGGCAAATCGGTGGTGTATTCATCATGCGCCATGATGCACATGCGAGCGCCACTTTTGATCATCGCCTCACGAACATCGGTGCGCTTCGCCAACATCATATCGACAAGGTGAACCGCCTCTTTGAGCGCGTATGGATTCACTTTTGCCGAGGCTACGATCGGAAATCCGTTAGCCGAAGCGCGCTGAGTGTAAAAGGCTGGCACTCCATCTTTACCTTTAGGATCAAAGCGCGCTGCCTGTACTGGCACAACACTGGTGAAGGTCATGGTGGTTTTATCATCGCGCCCCACGACTTCAAAACGATGCCCGATGGATGTCGTCAACACATTCTCTTGCCCTGGAGCGATCGAGCCGTTTGCCACACGTTCGGTATCAGATTTCAGCCAGAAAATATCCACCGTTTGCGCACTGCCGTTGATGATATTGAGCTTCGGTTTTGTCACAGCAACTTCTTCCGCCGAGGCAATGAACAATGACGCAGCAACAATACAGGCCGCGTAGAGAGAATTGAGGAAATATTTTTTCATGCAGGTGTGAATGATAATTTATTCAAGTAAACGGATAACAAAAAGACTCAACACCATAGGAGACATGCGCGCAAATGAAAAATTCCGATACCACACGTCCCGTCCAGGGACGATTCATTATAGCCCTCGACAAGCAGTTATAGTGCGTCGTCGTAGAGGAAAATCACATCTGGGGTTGATGGCCGTATATGATGCGTCCCCGAGGGACGCAATGCATGTTTCGTGACTTTACCCATGACTGCGCTTACGCTTGTCATGGGCTTTTATGAGTTGTCCCTCACGGGACAGGATCCTTCTTGGACGGCGTCACCCATGACGGTGCTTTGCTTGTCATGGGCTTTTATTAGTTGTCCCTGACGGGACGTGCGAGGCAGCATTACGGCGCGTCGCCAGCCACTTCTAAATCAAGGTATGCTGGATAAATGCGTTGCGGATCGCCGCTGCGTTGAAGGCTTTCCACCATCGCTTTGAGATTTGCATTCATCGCGTCGTGTTTCACCTCATTGCCATTGATGCGCACGATCAATGGTTTTGCCAAATCAATCAACGATTCATGCAACCAGATCCGCAATTTGAGACCCGTAGCAGGCACCAGCGGACCAGGATCGGCGAGTGCTTTTTGTGAATCGGGACTTTGATACTTGGCGTCGCCCTTGGTGGCTTCGGCTTTGATATCGATGGCATTGGTGGCCTTATCGATTTTTACATCGAGGTAAACATCACGTTCTCCTAGATCCTTAGTAATTTGCAACCAATAGGCGCTATCATTGCGCTTCTTATCGGCACGATACGTGGTCAACACCACTCGCTCTGGATGAGTTTTACGCGTATGTTTGATCATCCACGCTGGGCCTTGGCTGTAATCAATGCCATGTCCCCTGCCCTTTTGTTCATTGAGAACATTGACGTATCCTTTATCATCTTTACCGCGCAGTTCTTCCAAACGACGATGATTTTCTCGCGCATTCGTCACCCGACCAAACATAGTATCCATCTCGCCGACCTCCGTGCGATAGAATAAATTTCGCAAATTTTCGACATGAATCGATGACCCCGATCCGCAAGCCATGGCGCTCACCGCCGCAAAACGATCTGTCATTCGCGTGGCTAACACTTCTGTACCATAGCCGCCTTCCGAAATGCCTAACATATAGACGCGATCAGGATTCACCTCCCAATTCACCAGCGCATGGCGAATCATCGCTTCGAATCCCTCGATATTAAAATCCCGCCACCATCGGCCATTATTATCATCGACCATACGCGGCACAAAATAAATGGCTGCATCGGGATAGCGCGAAGCTGCTAGACTCGCCTGCGCCCGAAATTCACCATCATTCACTGGCCACGCATGAGGATTGGCCAATTTATCGGAAGTGCCACCACCGCCGTGCATGGCGATGACTAAGGGCCACCCACCAGCAGGTTTTTCCCCACGAGAAAAAACCAAATACGGCATGTCTAGCTTCTCGCCAATATGATATTCTCCGCGCGTAATTTGACTTTTCACATCGCGCTGCAAATGTACTGGCGCCTTAAACTTGTTAGCGTTAATTTTTTTAACAACGGAAGAGTAGGCAGCAAAAAGCTCGCCCCGCTTTTCATCGAGCTTCGCAATATCTACAAGCGCGCTGTCAACTTTCGCCTCTTTCCCGGTCAATGTTGCAGTGAAATAATCGGCAATTTTATCTTCGGCAGGGATAGCAACAGCAGCACTGGAGGGCTCCTCGGCAGGTGTGGAAGTCACGAAGGTGCTCAGCAGAAAACCCGCTAGCAGATTGATTGTTTTTAGACGCATGAAAAAAATGTTAGATGAAAATATGTTAGAAGCATTACTTCACACTGCGCAGTTCTGGCTGCGTCGTTGCGGCTTCGATCGTGCGAATCGCCTCTTCGATATCACCGGTGCGATTTTTATTCAACGATGGCGGAAATCCACCAGCGGCGGCATCTTTGTCAAACTGCACAATGAGTTCCTTCAATGCCGGAATTTGTGGTTTGGCGGCTGCTCCGTAACTGGTGATAATTTTCATGATCTGCCCAGTGCGAGTTTCGCTACCATGCCCGCCTTGGGTTTTGGCGAGACCGACAGCAGCGGCGATGCCTTCTTTGAATTGATACTTGGTCAGAGCTTTCAAACCTGCCATGCGTATCGAATTGTTAAACATCGTGTCGGCGGGGCTCGGACTTTCTACTGCAGCAAGAATCGCCGGAGCTAGAGCGATCACATCTTCCTGACTGAGTTTGTTTTGAAAGAAATTTTCCAAGGTCGCGCGCGCCATGCCATCAGGATTGGTTGATACCGCACGGATCGCGCCATAGCGTAATTTTGCATCCATTGCATTAACATCACCGCTGAGCCCACCAGAGAAAACAGCGGCGGCGAGTTGGCCGTGAGCGATTTGCACGGGATCGTCCCATTTGATCGGAAATGCGGGCTCGGCAGTCGTCACCAGTGCTTTGAGAATACCCTCTAACGCGGGCTTAGCGCTGCCACCCATGACTTTGATCGCAGCGGCTGCCTTGTAACGCACCCAACGGTCGTTGTGGGAGAGTTGTTTTACGATCACCGGCAAAGCATCGACCGACTTGAGTAAGCCTAAGGTCTCGCAGGCACTCTGAACCTGATGCACATCGTTGCCATCAGCGAGTTTGATCAACTCAGGAATCATCGCCTGACTTTCGGGACGCTTGGCAAGTTCCATCGCCGCCCAGCTGCGCACGATCGGCGACCAATCTCCAAAAGCTGCCACCAACTCCTGCGGTGACATCGCACGACGATCAAGATCAAATCGACCAGAGGCAATCGTTGCCCCCGCTTGAGTTTTATCCAACCACGTTGTCGGCTTTGCATCACGGCCTGTGACAACAAGTTTCCGCAATGGCAAGGAATAGGTCAGCACATACGTTGCCGCCGGACTGAGGCCACTGTAGCTACTTTTTCCAAAGTAGGTATCGTCATCAGTTTTGCCAGCACCGTATTGCTCGCCACCATCGTAGGTGAACGATCCATCGCTACGCCGCACCAAATCATAATGCCACGTCACTTTGCGGAAAAATGCCTGCGTCGCCTCGGGACCAGCCACATTCGCGCCCAGCGCACTCCAAAGGTAACTAAAACCCTGACCCGTGTGACCATATTCGCGATTGGCGAATCCAGCCGTTGCCATGCGTCCGAAAAATTGTGCGTCTTTCGGCTTGTTCCCCATCGCCGAAAACATCAACGCGGTGAGAGAATTTTTGCCGTTATTTTCATGATACGGCCATGGCTCATGTTCGCCGTAGGGGATTGCTCCTTTGTCGGTAAAATAGCCGAAAAATCCTGCAGCACGGGCGATGGCTTGATCCACTTCGGGAAAATTAATTCCGCACTTTTTCGCGAGTGCCAGAGAAAGATTGGCGGGCAATCCTGCGGCATTCACCGGACCATACGGTGGCACTGAACCATTGTATTTGCCATCCTTAGTCAGAGCTGCGTAGCCATGACCGAACGTGCCATACATGCTCTGACCGCGCGCTAACGAGAGTGTAATTTTTTCAATCGTTGGCAACACCTGCTGATCTTTGGTGATCAGGTAATACTCGCAGAGAAATATATTTCTATGCCCCAAATCCCAAGTGCTGCCCCAGTTTGGGCCTTCTGGTTTTTTGTTAGGGTCTAAATTCGCAGGCATGAGACTGCGTGCATACTCTTGCAACTTCGGCAAATATTCTGGATTCCCCGTGGACAGCAGTGCTAGCCCATTCATTGCTCCCGTCCATCCTGGCGTGAGCGGTTCTTTTTCGAGCACCTTGCAACCGGCTTCCAAAATCCGTTTCGATTTTTCACAATCCCATGGAGCCGTAGCTGCGTAACTTCCCATCACTGCGAGTTTGATCGATAACTCGCTCACCACGCCCGCGCGCGAAACTGTTAGTTTTAACACACCGGCTTTGGCTTCTGTTTCTGCATCCTGAATCGCGAATGCAATGCTCTTGCGGGCATCATCGTTAAACATCCTGCCGTTCACTCCGAGAATGACGTCATCTACCTTCATCACGCCATCAGCTGGTGTCGCAGCGCCAACATGAGTGACGAGAATTTGCCGACTCGCAAGAGTGGTGCGACCCTGCGCAGCATCAAGATTATCCGCGGCTTTGGTGTAAATCCACCCACGCAAACCAGTGGCTCCTAGATTGTATGTCAACTTGCGATCAATCGAAGACGCATCTTTTGTTAGATCGGGAACTTGTGCGGAAAGAGAAGCCGCGAAGCCGAGCATTACGGCAGCAACTAGAGCATTTTTTTTGGCCAATATTTTCATTGCGATAGAGTGAAATGGTTTCTGTTATTTTGATAATTTTTTCATGCCCTCGCCCAGTGCATCGCCGACCAGAAAGTAGCTTTCCGCATTGCCGGACCAATGATGCCCGTGACCGGGATTGGGTGACATTTCCGCAGGTCGTGCAAAGTCTGTGGTCTTAATGAACAACGCATTTTTGATCTGCTTGGTTCCCTCTTCCTGCGCTTTCCTAAAATCAAACATATCGCCGCTGGTCACTGGGCCACCATTACCCAGTTCACCCACGACAACTGGCATGTTAGGCAAATTAAATTCTTTGCGCAAATCTTTCACCAAATTTACCAGATTTTGCGCATATTCAGGGATCGCTGGTTTGGTGCACATGTCGTTCCATCCTTGCTGCCAGACGAAGCCCGCGATCTCGTATTTCTGGTCACCGAGTGCCAGCAGTGCCGCGCGCACTTCTTCCACCATCTTGGTGTAGTAGGGACCTACCTGACCACCGGAACTTGGCGGTCTGAAATCAACGAACAGGCTCTTACCACCCCAGGCTGTCTTGATCAATAACACTGGTTCCTTATAAAAATCACCCATAGCAATGCCGAAGCCCAACTCAGGTCCAATGTGGCTGCTATTGCCATAACCAGTGTAGCCAACGGTGAGACCACCCTTGCGGACGTTCTCGCCGACTTTGAATGAAATCGTCACATCATCGCGGACCACCCATTCGTCCTTGTCATTTTTGAGAGACTTCATCTTTGCGGCGCTCTTGGAATTTTTCATCGACCAGACCAAATTGCCTTTGCCGCCATTGTAGTCCTTCTCCCCATCCATGGATACGACGCCTTGACCTTCCATGTTCGACTGACCTGCTAGGATGAATACCTTGATCGGTGCCGCAATCGCAGCGTGAATCGAGCAAGAAAAAATGAATGCGGTAACGTAACGAAAAATCTTAGAATTCATGAGCTAGAATAGGTGAAAATTAGAATGCGAGAAAAACTATTACTTCCGTGGATGATTGACGATCCAAATATTTTGATAAAATACGGGATTGCCATGATTTTGCAAATGCACAGGTCCATCGGTTGTGGTGAGCTGTCCCGAGATCGGCGCGGACGCAGTGCAATCCTTTGCCAGTTCTAAATTTTCATGAATCACGACCCCATTCAACTTCACCGTAATCCGCGGCCACGCTGTTCTTTTCCCACTAGCATCAAACGTTGCTGCGGTATAATCCACATCATACGTCTGCCAGCTCAGCGGCGGTAAGCACATATTCAGACGAGGTTCGGTGATCGAATAAATACCGCCGCATTCATTGTCTTTGCCATCAAGTCCAAATGAATCTAACACCTGCGTTTCCCAGCGACCGCTGTGATAAACCCCGCTATTTCCTCTGCCCTGCCCACGCGCTTTAGGTAAATAGGGAGTGCGGAATTCTAGATGCAAGGTGTAATCTCCAAAGCGTTGCTTGCTCGTTGCGCCCGACGCACGCAGCAATCCATTCTCTACTTTTCCGTTCTCCCAGGCATCGGCCGAACTGCCATCAAATAACACCACCGCACCTTGCGGCGGCTTTGCTCTTAGGGTGCTGCTATGCCGCTCGATACGTGGCAGCGAGGACTTTTTCCCATCTTCGCTGACCAGCAGGAAATTTCCGCCCTCGATCGTGGCAGAAATTTTTTTCTCCGTATCAACAAATACAATCTTCTCTCCATCTCGCATTCCTTTGATCACACGACGGGATTTTTCACGCGTCCAGCCCAAGCCCGGCAATCCGTCCTGCAATACATAGGCATCGAATGTTCCCTCCCCGAGTGCCACTACCTGCACTCCATAAGTTGCTCCAACACTAGCGCTGCCATACTCACCCTGAATCGAGAAATCCGCATCTTCCTTAGCCGCCACCTCAGGATCAATCCAGACCGATCCAGCCTTGCCATTTTCCGCCCCAGCAGAAAAACTCGCAACAGTAAGCATCAAAAAGCATCTCAGTAGGTAAGTCGAACGTATCATGTCAGTTATTTACTATAATTATAGTAGTAAAATAATTCATCCAATTTCAGATGGCTCCACTACTGCCCATCCATACGCGATTTTCTTCAAACTTCTTGCAAAAAATTTTCCCCTCGTCCGAGCATTGATTCTTCCTTTCGTGGCTTCATCCCTGAGTGCGGCGGCTTGCCGCCGCCCTGTGGCAGATGAGGCTTGCCTCATGTGGGGGAGACTCATAGCATCTCGCTCACGAAGTACTAAGCGAATTGCAAAAACCACCACCGCCCTCGGCAAGCCGAGCCCCTCCACGGGCGGAGCCAAGGCTCCGCACTCCTGGCACAAGGCAACTCTCGCCTCCCTTCGATAAAAATTCTTTGCTAACTTCTCACCTTTATGTCTTCGCGAACTACTTAGCAATGAAGTATCTTCCTTCCCAAATTCAAAAATCAAACATTAAAAATCATCATTCGTCAATCCAGTCAAACCTTCGCGCCCTTCGTGTCTTGGCGGTTCATCGAAATCATTAGATGAAGAAGGCTGGGAGGCTAGGACGCCTCCGCCACGTTTTTATCTTCTCCGGCGCAGCGCTAAGCCTAACAGACTCAGCCCACCTAACAACGCCATCGATGTCTCGGGGATGACTGCGATCGTGCCATTTGTGTAGAGCATGCTTTGATCCCAGATGAG
>CAIRGO010000022.1 GCA_903878115.1 Akkermansiaceae bacterium
GCTACCGGAGGCGGTATTGCCACGGTAAATGAAAGAACCGCCGGCAAAGGTGGGGGCGGTAGCATTGTTCAATACCGCAGTGCCGATGCGCGCATCCAGCTCCACGATGCCGCTGTTGAAAGTGGTGGCACCTGTGTAGGTGCTGGTGCCGGTCAGAGAGATGGTTCCGGCGTTGGAAAACACAATGCTGCTGGCGGCAGGAACAGTCGGCGTGATGCCGCCCGCGATGATCAGGTTACCGTTACCAGAGATTGTGCCGGGGGTGGCCGTACTTGTGGAATTGAAGGCGTTCACGCGCAGCATGGATGTGGAATCCGGAAGGGCGTTGATGGTCGTGGTGGACGTGGCGTAGTTGTTAACCCAGTTGCCCGTTGTGAGAGTGCCACTTCCCGCCAAAGTCACCGTGCGTGCGGCTCCTGCCGTAAATATTCCAGAGCCAAAGCTCAGGTTATTGGAGCCGCCGAACGTAAAATTACCACCGACAGTCACAGCGTTGTTGTTCGTCAGAATGAGCGCGACGCCGCTGGTGTTGTCGATCATGCCCGCCGTGAGAGTCACAGCACTCGTTCCCAGTGCCGTGGCGCTGTTAACATTTAGTTGTCCTTGTGTGAGTGTCGTGGGTCCAGAGTAATTGTTGTTGCCGCTAAGAGTAAAAGCACCACTGCCATTCACCGTGACACCCATCGTACCCACTCCGCCATTTCGGACGGTTCCAGCGAAAACGGAGTTGGCCGTGCCTCCTGGCGTCACGGTCAGGGCGACAGCAGTGGAGGCGTGATTATTCTGAAGGATAGGGGTCGTGCCAATAACGCTAGAAATGGCCAGCACAGTAGGCGCAAAACCGTTGATACTAAGAATGCTTGTGCCATTGAGGACGGTGTTTGCTGTGCCCGCAGTGCCCAGACCAGTCGCGATGCCCAACTGTGCGGTGCCAGAATTGACCACGGTCGCACCACCATTCGTATTTGCCGCAGACAGAGTCAGCACGCCAGTGCCATTCATAATGATGCCGCCACCACCGCTGATCGCACCGCTTGCTGTTGTGTTTCCAGGACCAGAGAATGTGGTATTGTTACCAAGATTGTTTACAGCACCGAGTGTCAGCAAAGAATTGCTGGTGGATGAAACAAAAGTCGCCGCCCCGACGGTGGTCACCGCACCATATGTCACACCAGCGGAACCGCTGCTAACGTTAGCCCCCTTGCCTGCTGTCAACGTGTTGCTCCCGAGCAAGGTCAGTGCGCCCAAAGTGTGCGTAATGCCAGCCCCAGCTGTAGCTCGGTTAGAGAGAATCGTAGCGCTGCCAAATAAAGTTGTGGGATAGGCATTGGTCGTAGCATCGGTGGCAAGGTCAAGAGTTGTGCCACCAATCATCGTCAGAGTTGAGGCAGCAGTTCCGAAACCAGCGACGTTCGTCTGCACGGCGGTGCCGCTTGTCAAAAAGGCGCTACCGGAAGAGCGGGTACTGGTTCCTCCAAGCGTCAGCGTGCCCGGCCCCGATTTGTAGAAATTGAAATTCCCGCCTATGGCTCCCAATGAGAGATTCGCGTTAGTTCCCACATTGAATCCAGCGCCACTGGCGGAAAGTGTGGTTACTCCAAAGGTCACACCTGACACGCCGCTCGTGACATTCGCACCCGATTCGATGCCCAATTGCTGTGGACCGATGTTCAATGCGCCAAAAGTATGTGTCACGCCCGCCCCAGGTGTCTGACGACCAGAAAGAATGATCGAGTTGAGCGAGACCGTCGTCGCAGGCGTGAAGCTCAAGCCTGTGTCACTTTCAAGCGCCAGAGTGCCGCCGGCCAAGGACAATGGACCCGCGCCGAGACTTCCAGACACCCTCAGAGTGCCTACATTGACGCCCACCTGACCCGTCAACCCTGAATTTAAACCAAGTAAGGTAAGTGTTCCCAGCCCCGTTTTGATGAGTCCTCCGGTTCCAGTCAGCGCGGAATTGATACTGGCATTAGTGTCCGCACGAACCTGCCCCGAAGTCAGAGCCAAATTTCCCCCAGACAGGGTGTAATTATCACGTAGCCGCAGGCTATTAGCCACGGTGCCTGCACTAAGCGTGATGGTTCCCGGGCTGGCCAGAAATCCAGGATTAGGAATAGGCGTTCCAAAGATAACGTCGTCAGAAGCCAGTGGCAGGCCAGAGCTCCAGTTGCCAGGCGTTATCCAGTTCA
>CAIRGO010000023.1 GCA_903878115.1 Akkermansiaceae bacterium
GGCCAGGGCGCCGGTGATGCTGATTCTGCTGTCGCTGACCTGCACATCCAAGCGGTCGCCCTATGGGCAGCAGTTCCAAGCTCTTTGAACGGAGAATTCCGCCTTGGAGACGAACGTCCCGATGTCGATTTTGATCAAAATATAACCGGGTTTGGTTACCTGCATAAACTCGAACTTGGAAGTATTGATCGATCCGAACCGCAACCGCTGACTTTCGCCGGAGCGTGTCTAGTCAACATCGGGGCTGCTCCCGAGTTAACTGTGGCCGGGTCTGCTCTATGGGTGCTTTCGCTGTTGGAACCGGAAACGCACTTTGTCTTCGGGAATAAGGTCGAGTTGAAAATCAGTGATATTGGCGTCAATCAAAATCATTGGTCGTGCACGGGGGGAGCCAGTCTCATTTGGGAAAATGGCGGGTGTTCTATTTGCGGTAATGGCAACTATGGCAAAAAAATCTCCGTTAACGTGGATGTCGGGCGAACTTATCCTATCCGTGTGGTGGTGCGATTCCTGCCGTCTGAGATGCTCGAGGTGATGAGCAACGAGCAAGCATGGAAGAAAGACGACTTGTCGTGGCACCCCTTGTCCAATCAGCACGGCCATTTCACTGCAGCAATCACACAAGCAGGACTTGTTCGTGGCACGCTTGGTGTTGGAGATGAGAGCGTCATGATATGGGTTCCCTCTCTGCGACCGCACTTTTGGTTCCGTCATGGATTCAATCCAACGACACAGATCGATCTGGCTGCTCAGTTCGCCAGCTTGGAAGAATTGACGCAAAGCAATCTGCATATCTACGTCCCACCGGGCACCCATGAAATTATCCGCGATGGCGAACCTTGGATTGAATGCGAAGGTCCCGGATATTGGGAAGAGAGTATATCAGTGGGCGACATGGATTGGCCGTTCCCACGGCAAATCGAAAGGCTAGAGCTAAAATGCAAGGAAAATGATGCAAGCCTTTTGTTGGCTAGTGTAGCAGCCCAGCCATTGTTTGAAGATGAGCAGGGGCGTGTCCATGCGGATCCGCTTGATTGCCCTACGCTTGAGCAGTTCCTTGGGGGGCGTTTCGATATTGATGATCTCGCACCTAGAATGCAAAGTTTGCGTTTTCGGAATTTAAAATGGCCAATGGAATGGTCTTGGAGCGGAAGGCAACTGAAAAACCGTTTTGTTGAATTGTTTGAAAAATGTCGCCGTATTCAGCCTCATCTAACCCGCGAAGAAAACAGAAATCTGGTACCAACTTTGAATAGCATTTTGGATATTTCCAAAGGGAATGGATCAGTTGGCCAGTGGATACCCTTGAGCGCATTCAGGTTTAAAATCTCAGCAAATGAAACAACATATCACCCCCTTACACATATCCATCTTGATACAAATGAGGTAGGATCAGCTTTATTGGGAGCTAAGGTATTAGATGTGAGATTCACCTACGCACATAACACAGTTTTTACTCGTCCCAATCAGCAGAAGGCAATGCCGTGGCACTTTTGTATTCCGCGTGTTAAGAGAAATGCTCCAAACTGGATCACTGAACAATTTAAATTCATCAATAAGCCGCTGGTGACGGCGGGGGATCTCAAATTATCTAAAGAAATATTTAAAAAAGCGATTTCATACGCCAAGTGCTTGGTGGCTGCACACGAAGATCAGCGACTGGGTTACGCTTTTTTGGGGATTTCGAGTGAGTTCGAGCAGAATTCCCCTCACCGTGCTATGTGCTTCCAAGTAGCAGTCATGTGCCGACTGCACGCACGTATGGAAGCCCATTATGATCATCTTTGTGAAGGCGACGACTTCCTAAAACTAAGCCATCCGCAGTTTGTCACATGGCTCCAGCATTTGTGTAGAGCCATCTGCGAATGCGAAAGCGCTCGGCAGATCTTCAATACCGATTTACTAACGGTGGACTGGGCAATCGCCTGGTTTCACGAACCAATTTAACCAACATCATCATGAATCCCATCGAAGTATCTAAAAAAATTCAGCAGCGCGTCCGAAATTCAATCCGCAAGTCGCTGCCCGTAGAGCGAGCCGTTCCGGCCATGGTGCCGATTCTGGATCAATTCTTCGTCGACAACCCGCTCGCACAAGACCCCTTCCTTGAACTTGTGCCTGATTACCAACCGGGTGTTTCACTGGCCGAATTGGCGAAAGAAGATGTGATCACAGGGCGCACGGCGCAGATTTTCGCGAACTACTTCCACGGCGGTGAAAATGGAGATCCGAGCAAGATTCACCTTCATGAACATCAAGCGCAAGCCGTCCGGAATGTCTGTAAGGAAGGCAAAAATCTCGTGGTGTGCTCGGGAACCGGTTCGGGGAAAACCGAAGCCTTCCTAATCCCTTTGGTAGACCACCTCGTACGTGAGCATCAGGCTGGCACTCTTGGCGATGGAGTTCGTGCGATGATCCTTTATCCGATGAACGCTCTGGTGAATGACCAGATCCGCCGTTTGCGCGGTGTCCTCCGCTTCGCTGAGGAGATCCGCTTCGGAAAGTACACCGGGGAGACAGAGACAGATGTCCGAATCCGTCAGGATTTATCAGAGAATCAGGCCGCATTTGAGGATCGATTCAATGAAGCCACCATTGATGGAGGCGCTCGGTACGGCTTTGACGACGAGGCTGCCCTGCCAAACGAGGTAACCACCCGCCGCCGTTGGCGCGATGCTCCCGCCCATATCCTGGTTACTAACTATGCGATGCTTGAGCGCTTGCTCTTGCAGCCGCTCATGCGTCCGCAGGACAATTGTCTGTTCGGAGCGCACTGGAAGCACATCGTGCTGGATGAAGCCCATTGCTACAGCGGTGCTTTGGGAACGGAGATCGCTTGGTTGATTCGCAGAGTGAAACGGCGGGTTGAGGCTGCTGGTACACCTACTGATAACTTGCGGTATCTGGCGACCTCGGCGACTCTTATTAGCGACAAAATCACTCCCGATGAGAAAGTGGAACGTATCCGCAATGAGTTTGCCTCGCGCTTGTTTCCCGCCCCAGCAGGTTCGTTCGCCGTGCAGTTCGGAACTTTACGTCCTGTGCCTGATCAGGGCGCGGGGCAAAACCTAACCCCTGCACAAGTCCTCGGCTTGGGAGATGAGGAACTGCTGCGTAATTCCCAAAATTACCTAGGTCGTAGAGACTGGCATGGCAAACTCCAGAAGGCGATTGATGCCATCGTCACCGATCAACAGTCGGTTGCAGTCGGCGATCTATTGTCAGTTCTGCGCATGGCCAATGCAGCCGTGAAAGGCGGACTTCTGGGCGGTGATTTGCAGCCCATGGAGAGCGAAGTTCTCCCCCCCAACTGGGCTGGTATCCAGCTTCTTCTCGATTTCGTTCGGGATGGAATCGGACTGTTGGATCAGTATGCCACGTGGCGCGAATGGCTGCATGATGATAAAGACCCCCGACCAAGCAGTCTCCACGGAGATTTGAACCCCGTCGGCAATCGACTCCATATCCTAGAGCAATGGAACCAGCAACCACAGAACCTCTCGCTTGAGGCGCTGGAATGGCTTGTCGCCTGCGCCTCCGAACTCGCAGTCACTGCCGAATTGGATGCGGAGCCGGATGCGCTTGCAGTGAACCTATCCCTTGGGCTAGAAGCCGGTAGTTCAGTCTTGTGCTCTAATGTTCGCGTTCACCTAGGGAATGTCTCTGTCAAGCTGGCCAATGTCGCCACGGAATTGCAAGACGAAGAGATGAATCTCAACACTGCATGGGCCGTATCACTTCAACAGCAGGGATTCGAGCCTCAAGGTGAGGGTTTTCAAGCCATGCTGGCCAGTGTGCTGGCCGACCATCCCACGGTATTGCATCTCAAGCACCACCTCCGTGGAGCGGTGGACAACCCTGACGGTGCAGATCTGTCCCGAATGAAGGCGGTGGCTCAGGCACTCTTTCCAGATGACGAGCAAGGTCCGCAGGCGCTTAGTGCCCTCATCTCGCTCGGCACTCTCGCCAAGGCCCAAGATCAGCGCACACCGGTATTGGATACCCGCTACCATCAACTGCTTCGGGGGGTGGAGACTCCGGGGATTCGACTCAGTCCGTCCGACCCCAACGGCGGCGTCTGTGTGGAACTCATCCCGCAGGTTCTCGATGATAGTCTTGCTATGGGTCTCTGTCGTGAGTGTGGCCAACCGTTTGCGTTGGGCTACGCGAGGGAACTACAACTAGGTCAACCTCCGCTACAACTGCGATCAAATCGATCTGGTGAATACCGCTATCTTCACGCATTCGCATGGGTACGGAGCGAACAGTTCGAAGATGAGGGCATGCCAAACCTTTGGTTGAACACACACAGCGGATCAGTACACAACGATCCCTATCTGGATCCTGATTCCGTTAAGGTGATTGCACACCAAGGACCGGGAAACAATAACTCCCCAGAGTTCATCGCACAATGTCCCGCTTGTAACGAGAGCCAGCAGAACCATTCAGGTTCGCGCTATGGCATCATCACCCCCTATGAGGCGAGCGGTCCACAGGTTCGGGTGGTGGCGCTTGAGGAGTTGGCACGCTTGTCCGATGAAAGTGCCGACCCCGCCGCGCAAACCCATCCGGGAGGCGGCAGAAAATTACTCGTTTTTTCGGACTCCCGCAGCGGGGCCGCCACACTCGCATGGCGTCTTCAGGAATACACTGCGGAAACGACGGTGGCACGACTCCTAGAGGAGGCGGTGCAAGGCAATCCCGTCGCTAACCTCACGGATGAAGAGGTGTTGGAGATTGCAGGCATACCTGAAGCACAATGGCCAAATTTGCTGGGTGTTGCAGCCGCAATTACCGGAATGCGTGTAGGCTTGGGGCCGACGGTCAACCTCCTCACGATCATTCTTCGTCGCAAGATTGAGGAACACAACCTTTCCGGCTTACTTTCCGTTTCTCGAGTCCAAGCTAATCCGCAAAACCAGAATGAGACCCCCATCGGTGACCTGACCACCACTGAAGCCGCCCAATACCGTCTGATTGAAGCCCTGTGCAAAAAGGGTCGCAACGGAATCCTGCAACGTGGACTCTTGAGGTTGACCAATCAGAAGCTTCGGGAATTCCAAGTCCCCGGATTGGATATGCAAGCAGTCCAGATGGAAGCACTGCTCAGTGACCTGATTCTTCTCTTGCTCGGAAGGATACAACTGAAATTGCCTGCAGGATTTCCTTCTGATGAGTTGAACCAATATCGCATTGGCGTTAGCCGAAACGGTGGCGTTGGGACGCTCCGATTCATTACCGATGCCTCTGGATCGCTTCTCAACCGAACTGTTCGCATCGCGTTCGTTCAATACTGTGACTTCTGGCATCAGGATTTGGTAAATCACCTGAACGCACTGGCTGCCCCAGGGAATGCGCCTGCTCTGGCGCAGGCGATTGCAAACTATCCGCCTGATGCCCTCCGCTCCATTGCGCAGACGGTTTGTTCCAATCCGCAGAGACGCTGGATCGACTTGTTAGCCGATCAAATTCCCCAAGGAGCAAATGGACCGAGAAACACAGCCTTGGGGGCGATACGGCAGTTTTTTGCAAATAAGGCCGCCCAGCTACTTGATCACCTTTGGGGGCCATTCTCGAATCCCAACGGTCTCTTGGTCGATATTGGCAACGGCACCTACTTACTGGATCCTATGCTCTTGCAAATCCTGCCTGGGAACGATGCGAGATCAACGGCGACAGGATATGACAATGATGAGGATGCCTATCTTGCCTCACGCAAAATTATCCCCCTACGCGTGGAGGAGCATACGGCTCAGATCGCCACGCAACGCGGCAGTGCCTATCAACGTGCCTTTGCCGATGGTAGTGTGAACATCCTGTCCTGTTCCACTACCTTCGAGATGGGCGTGGATCTCGGAGATCTCAACTGTGTGTTTCTCAACGGCATGCCACCGGCCGTCGCCAACTACCGCCAGCGAGCCGGACGTGCGGGACGCCGACCCGGATCATCATCTTACGCGCTTACTTTCCTCGGGCAGTCGTCGCACGACCGCTACTACTGGGAACATCCGGGGCAGTTGCTTTTCGGCCCCATGGATGCCCCGAAAATCTACTTGGAAAACCCGATGTTCCGCGCCCGTCACCTCCGTGCCGAGGCGATGCACCATTTCCTCGACTGGCTCCAGCGCGATAACCGAGCGGATACCGCGACCCAGCGATTTGAGGACAACGGGCAGGTGGGGAATGGCGCACGAAGACGCAAGTGGGGAAAAGCCGGAGACTTCTTCTTGGGAGTCGCTGCCGGCAGAGCCGTCAATGGTGTCCATCCCTTGAAAGAGAAATTTCGTCCACTTGTGGCGGAATTGCCCGCCTGGCAGGCGCAAGAACAGCAAGCCCTACAGCAATACCTCCAAGGAATCGCGGATCTGGGCGAACTGGATTATCAGGTGGCCGAGGATTTGGTCTGGCAGCTGCTCAGTCAAGACGACTCCGTCATCCAACCCTACGACAATGGTCTGGTTGAGAATTATAGGCTACTCGGCGGCCCCCACTTTCCGGATGCGGATCGAAGCGAGCCTCGGCGCTGCGAACTGGAGCATCAAGCCAAGCTGGAATTCGGCATCATTCCTGAGAATCACCCACGGCTCATCACACGCCACCAGAACCACTTGTTGCACGAAGAAACTGTGAGCTGGCTTTCCCGACGCAGAGTGCTCCCCAAATACGGTTTCCCGGTGGACTTGATCAAACTGATGCCCGCCACTTTGGACCCCCACGGGCAACATGTAAAAATGGATCGAGATCTTCGTATCGGTCTCTACGAATTCGCGCCCGGGCAGGTGGTAACGGCAAATAAACGTCGGTTCAAGTCGGCGATAGCGCTCGTCTTTGAGAACGGACAGATGGTTCCAGCAGGCGGTCATGCCGTGGTCAGTTATCTGTGTAAAACCTGTCATGAACCGGACTGGAGCCTGAATGCCCAAGCTAACCAGAATTGTCGCTTCTGTGGGGTTCATGGGCAGCTCGAGGCGGTCAACCTTTGCCGTCCTGATGCCTTTCGAGCGCACGTTTCCACAGCTGGCGCGGGCATTCCCGAAGAGCGCGGTACTGCGTTGCACGTGCACACAGGAGCATTCAGGACGGGTATTGCAGTGGCCGGAACCGGTCTCGTGGCAAAGGAGTCGAACTCAGGAACGATCACTTACATCAACCAGGGCCCCCGGCATCAGGGATTCTCTGCTGGCGACAACGCTCGATTCGCCCTCTATCACGACATCCGCACCGACATCGCCGGTTGGATGCTCTCGCCCGTTCTGTTTGAAGATGGCATGATACTGAATGGCTGGGAGCAACAGACCCAGCATGGGAGGAATCGCCTCAACGCTGCGATGAAATCTGCGTTGCATGCCATTCTTCGTGCAGGGGCAAGAGTGAAAGGGATCGAGGATCGTGACCTAGGTGGCATCGTCCAACCCGGAACCCATCAGAACGGAGAACTGGGATTTGTCATTTTCGATGAAGCCGACGGAGGAGGAGGAGCCGTGCTCGATTTCGTGCTTACGGGAGAGCCAGAATTGGACGAACCGCGTACAGCACTTGTAAGAAGAATTCTCGAACAGGCGGTGAGGTCATGCGAGGACTGTAGCTGTGGATCTATCATCGATTCTTCACTAATGCCGATCGAACGCCTTGAATTCCTCGCATTAGCCGTTGCTGACCAAGCCGGCCTGAGACCAGCAACCTCTTGCTACCGTTGCCTACGTAGTCACCGGAACCAAAGGGAGCATGGGTTGCTTGATCGTCATGATGCGGTAATTCTGATTCGGGAAATTCTCAACGCAGATTTGATGGCGCAGTGATCATCTTTTAAAACCATCCCCATGAACCGATTCCTCTTATGCCAATATGAAGAAGACCAAGAACGACAACTGCGAAATGAGCGGAAGTATTTAGAAAGAATATACACGATAATTATTCTAACATCATGAGCGAAACCATTGAAATCGAAGAAGACGACTGGTCACGGGAATTATCCCTGAGTGAAGAGGAGTTCGAGTTGGTAAAACAGGCATCACCCGAATACCTTGAAAAATTGGTCAAGGAGGTGCCGGAAGATACCTCAGAACTGGCGGAAGACTATGAAGCACCGGGATGGGCTTTGGCTGCGTTTGAGGCTTTCTGGGCCGCTGCTTACAGTGGACAGACTGACTATGCAAAAGCAATTTACGAGCTCTGCAATCTGAATGACCGCCGATGGACGTTCACAGATGTGAGCTTTGATGAGCCTCAGCCTTGTCCGATTTGCGGCACACTCGGTTACGAATTCCGGCAGTTCACCTGCGGTCATCAGGCTTACGGCTTCATCTTTGACGAGTGGGAGGATTCGTTCCCCTACCGCGTTCTACAATCGCTCGATGATGCTAAGTTGAATTACGATCTGGACGATGAGACTTGGGATGAAATCCAGAAGCTGCCCGAAGTCGCCCTGATTCTGGATCATATCCAAACAGGAAGATTGTGGTTTCAAGGATTTCCCTGTGCTGCAGAACTGAGGTGCCTCAGCGCCCGATGCGACATCGATCGCTTTGGTGACGTCGAGTATCTCGGCTTCCACCCGAGCCCAGAGAAATTCCTGGAGCAGGTCGGCAAGCTGGAGGAGGAGATTCTGAAAAAGCTCAGTGAAATGGGTTTGGAGATCGAGGTTTAGTAGACTATACGATCATGCTGAAAAAATGACATCAATGATGAAAAGAACGATACAAAATGAAGAATGGAGCATCAGATTTCTCACAGAGGAAATGATCGCGAAGATTTCCAGTGGAGATGCCTCCGTTATGGAAGAAATCCTGAGCTACGACTGGCAGCAGGAAGAGGACGAGGAGGCAGAAGATTCTGAGATGTCCAAATCGCTCGCCATTTACGAAGCTCATGCCATTGCCGCAGCCTACGGCTACCCAGAAATTTCCAAGGCGCTTTATGAACGCGGAGAACTGGAGAAGGTCATCTGGAACAGTAGTGACCAAGATGATTTCTTTCCATCGCGGGTATGCCATGTCTGCTTCACGCTCACTACTGTCTCAGGCCTCGATGCCCAGTTAGATTGCAAGGAAGGACATCTGATTTTCCGATCCAGTTCCGATCTCCAGACTCACGAGTTGAAGGATTCGGATGAAATCGACGCCAACGTTTTCTCCAATTTAATATCTGAGATCGACCATTGTGATGCAAGATTAGGGTCACGTCAGGTATTGATAAAATAGCGACAAGGTGCGCTTTCTGTATCGCTTTTTACTGCTCGGCCTATTTACTGTTTATCTAGTGATTGAATCATGGATTCCAAGCGTGCTTTCTCGGCCTTCAATTTAGGCGCGCCTACCTCGACCTCCTTGATGACACGTGATGCAGCCATGCACTGGTGATACTGGGGAGAGCCTTCGATTACTGGTGTCCGCTTGAAATTCGTAAGCCGATTGATTAGATTGACAGCTTCTTGCCATCGAGCGCGCTCGGCCTGAATCCTAATTTCGATTGCTGCCAATTCGCTTTTGAGTTCTGCAACTTTCCATTCTACTGAATCTTTGCCCGACTTGGTTTTCAGCGTGGGAATACCATTGGACTTAGAATGATCCGAATCAGGCTTAACACTGTTTCTTTCATCCTCGACTTTTCTAGAAGTGAGAGGATCATCTATTTCCGAATCAGGCTTAGCACTGTTTCCTTCATCCTCGACTTTTCTAGAAGTGAGAGGATCATCTATTTTCGATGCAGAAGATGAAATTTTTGAGATATCGTTGTCACTTGATCTCGTTAATAACCATAATCCTACACCACACATTAAGATAAGTAAGAGGAAGCAACCACATCCACTTTTCTTTTCCACCACTTTTTCCACCACTTCAACAATTGGACTAGCCATATCTTTAATTCACATTAATCGTATTAGTTATCATTAAACTTCGCGGAATTAATTAATTTTTGCGGAATTCTCAGCATTTTGCATGTCATCCCGAAACACTGAGCCCATTAATACAGCACCGCAATAACATTTGAAGCAGCGATCTAGTAAGCCACATCCATTACATACCACTCCCGGAATACCTCGGATGGATTTTCCAAGCGAAAAACTAGATCCCCCCGAGCCACAGTTGCTGCACTTGACAAACAAATATGATCGACGACAATTTGGGCAAAATACACCTACATTCATGAATAAATTCTAATCATACACATTGTCAAGTCAATATCAATTCTCTTTTCCCTGCCTTCGCCTCTCATTTTCTTGCCCATGCACATCAACCAAAAAAGGAAATTCCTAGCAGAAGAAAGCATTCTCGTAAAAATCCGCGCGTGCGGAGTCGATCTAAACTATATGTAGGAAGATGGTGATACGGATATTTGATGGCTGGGAGGCAAGGACGTTTTCGTCATGGTTAAGCAGCGATGCTGTCGAGTTCTAGAAGATTATCCTCTTCGATGGCTCGTAAGATGGCGGCGGCGTGGTATAGGCCATGGTCTTCTTGGAGATGGTAGCTGGTGTAGAGTTGAGAAGCCCATGGTTTTGCTGGATTGGCGCGGCGAATCGCGTTGGCGTCGTTCCAGTTAGATTCGGTGACGAAATATCGGTTGCCTTTGCTATTGATGACAGTCAGATAAGCTCCGGCAGGATTGTGAATGTCGATTTCGGCTCGACCTCCCAAGCTATCAATCGTAGTGATCGCGGGAAGCAGTTCACGAAGTTGACGGAAGGTGATGGAGACTGGGCGATTGCGATGCTCTCTCTCAGGTTTGCGAGTGATGGAGTTCGATCCCTTCGGTTTCTTGGGAGGGTTGCTCAGATGAAGAGTTTCTTTGATACAGGACTCCACGAATCGCGCCATTCGGAAAGGAACAGTTGCCTTGCCGTGCGATGCATAGAAACCACCTTTCGCTAGTCTGCAGCATTCGGGTGTGCGGTCTTTGAGAATCGCCTTGGCGAGATGAATGGCATCGAGAATCTCGTCACGATGGGTGGCAAACTCAGTGGGGGATTCGATGCTGTCGAGAAGTTGCATCAAAGGGAGTAGCGGATGGTTTTGATATGATGTGTTTGTTTTCATTTTTTTTGTGTTTGATTTTGTGATGGTTGAAGTTTTTGAAGGCTGTTAGGCGATGAAGCCTCCGCCACGGTTAGGCGGCGATATGACCGGATTTTTGGGCCATGGCGTTGAGGACGCGATCGCGCTTGCGCCGAGCAGCTTCGAGATCGTTAGTTTCTAGGGAGAAGCGATGGCGGATCCTGCGACCCTCGGATGTTATCAAACAAGCCCAGGCCCACCAGGTGCCGTTGTTGTTCCAGAGGTGGTGGTTTGGATTTTCCTTAGTGCGACGTGTAATAAGTGTGAGTGTATTTTTTTGCATAATTTTGAGAGATGAAGGCACAGAAATACGTTTCGAGATGTCGAGTCGACAAAGCGAGGGAAGAGCTAGGAAAGCAACGGAGAAGTAATCTAAGTAGGAAGCTCGATTCCGTGAAGCGAGGAAACCTCAGGAGCCGTGAGGACGGTGCGGTGGCTCTGGCTTTGCGTATGGTTTTTGGGCAATGAGTGTGCCGGAAGAGAGAGCCAGAAAGTAAGTCACGAGAGAAAGTAAAGCACAAAATGAAAAAATGTCAAGTTTTTTCGGTGCGCTTGTGTCATAGGATGGTGGATCTTCGAGAAAGGTTGGAAAATCAATGAAAAACGAAGGCTAGTGTTGTGTGGCATGGCTATTATTATCAGGTAGTTTTTAACAAAGTTTTTCTCGGCTGGCGCGCTAGAGTCGGTCTGACGTGATGTATAAGCTGCTTTTTAAAGGCTGTGATGCGAGAACGCCTCTGCCACGGTTAGGCTTCGATGTTGCCGGATTTTTTGGCCATGGCGTTTAGAATGCGATCGCGCTTGCGCCGAGCAGCTTCGAGATCGTTAGTTTCCAGGGAGAAGCGATGGCGGATTTTTTGGCCTTCGGCATTTCTCAGGGTGACGTAGCACCACCAGGTGCCGTTGTTGTTCCAGAGATGGTGATTGGGGTTCAGTGTGCGACGGGTCATGAGTTGTAGATGTGTAGCGGACATGTTCTTATTATTTTCTAGTTTTTTAACTCCCGATTCCGGGGCAAAAAAGAAGCAATGACATCGCTGAGCCGCAGAATAAAAAGCGCCCGAGCCGATGACATCGACGCGGGCGATAAAGAAATTCCGTGGAGACTTTTGTTGAGCGGGTTTGTCTGGTCCCAGCTCCACATCCCGGAAAATTAATTCCGGAAGGCACCTTGGCGTCTCTGCCAGGTTGCCGGTTGGTGTTAATCTCACCAACACTCGCGATGTCGATAAGAATACTAACATAATCGGCGAATCTTTCAAGTTGTCTGGTCTGGCATATGTCATAGGGCGACGTAGCTGCGCTGGGGTGCTTGAAAATGAAGTTAAATAATCGTGGAATGCTGACGGACATGTGACATATTATACTCTAGTTTTTATTTGCCAGATCGAGCAGATGGTCCGTAGATTTCAAGAAAGAGCGGCAGATCGCTGGAGTTGTGTTTTTTGGGGAGACTTTTGAGTAGCGAGAGCCGGAGACTCCTCCGCCCGGTGAAGCCTATAAAATGTCTTATGACATAGACGGAAATTTTTTGCTATGCAGTATCTGTGGGCAACATGTAGCTGATGCCTTCAGCCATTACTCTTATGTCAGCACAAAAAAATGATCTTATGCTCTATGAAGGAAAAACCTATCGTCTCGCAGGAATCGCATCCGATGATCCTTCGGTCGAACTATTCGAGCCCGCGCACTATGGCATTCAAGCGATCCCCCGCAGCACGGGCTGTTGGCGTGGTTTCCGGGCGACATATGGGTTGCGAGAAAATCGGCTGGTGCTCGAAGAGTTGGGTATCAATTGTGACAATCCCGAGTTCGGGGCAGAGTTCGATGCGGAAATCGAGCGAATGCGCCAGAGCAACTTGCGAGGAGCCGCGAAGTCACGCCAGCGCAAACAACACTATGTGAAGTTGCAGATCATGAAAAATAGTGCGTGTGGTCCTGCTATTCATGGTGTCTATCCGGTGCCGCCGGTGAGTCGACATGACTCGGGGGCATTCAGCAATCATTACTTCGATGTCGGTTTACCCATGCCATTCTCGGGTGGCCTGCTCATTTGCGACAGTTTCATCTTTGAACTCTACACGCACATGGGATTCCATCCCGCATGGAAGTATGAAGAAGTGAAGGAACTTACTTTTAGCGATGGCGTGCTGACGATGATCCGAGATCGCAGCGATGAGATGAAGAAAATGCGAGAATCACTCGTGGATACCGATGAGGAAAAGATGGATCGAAAATCGCTAGAAGGCATCGCTTCTTGGATCGAGCGCAGTTTTGATCGTCGTTATCGTAGTGAATGAGACGATGGGAGCAGGGGACTGTGGTGGCGATGACTTCACCCCTGGACTGCTAGGCAGCGAATGTCAGATGGATGTTCCTAGATGAGCATTCCATAAATCATCGAAAGCTCTGAAAAGCAATAAAGCTGGAGGCAAGGCCAAGAGCAGCGCGGAGGCTATAAGTGACCGTAGGGCTGAGATAATTGAGCAGATCGATCACGGGCGTTTCGAAGCTGAAGCGCTCGGGAATGAGCATGGAAAGGAAAAAAAGCGGGAAGCCAACGATGGCAAAACCTGGGCCGTCGAGATCGGCGGGCTTCATGAGCTTGAAAAAAGTCCATGCACCGAAGAGCGCGATGATGATGCCGATGGGGTAAAACCATAAGACTGCACTTGTGCCGAGAAGGAAGATGGGCAGGCCTGTCCACCAGGGGAGATCGAAGAAGAATTTGATAGGACGCATAAGATGAGAAAGCTGAGATGTTGAAACGCCGGAATGCTGAATTTTTGAGATTTAGAAATGCGGAAAATTGGGTGGTCTGCAGGTCGAGGAGCGAAAATTAGAACGCAATATTCGGCGGAAAGGCGGGGTAGATGCCGCCTGATGCGATGTGTTTGCCCTGCGCATCGAAGGTGTGCATTTCACCAGGGAGGCGATGATAGAGGTAGCCGCCGATGATGGGATGTTCCAGTGTAGAGAATTTCTCGAAAAAATCGGTATGGCATGAAGTGGGGTGCTGCGAGATCATGGCGGACATTTCTTCGGCGGTATGGGGAGAGAAATTTTCGCTGCCGTGCATGTCGATGGTGAGATCGCGGCTATAGACGTAGCCCATTTGTTGTGAGAACGACAATCGAACGGAGCCATTTTTCAGCACGCGGAGGTAGGGGCCTTTTTGGCGGTAACTCTCGCATTCCTTTGGGTAGTATTTTGCTTCTGATACCATGCGTTGTTTTTTCCGCAGTGCGGTCTGCCATTGCTCGTCAGAGATGTTGAGGATCTTGACAATGCGATATTGGAAAGAGGAATCGGTGCATGTGCCTTGGAGGGAATGGTGGATTTTGCATTCCCGCGGGTTATAGGGTATGTGGAGGGAAACGATGGACGCGAGATCGGATTCGGAAATACCAGAAGCATCCAAGGCCGATTGCATCAGCGCTTTTACGGGATCAATGGTATTGGCATTCGCTTGCTGAAGGTGATCTAATTCATCGAGAATCCACTCGGGTAATGGCGCGGACTTGGCGTTGTGGGGCAGGAATGAGATGGGTTTCATGACAATGAAGAGTTTGTGAGCTGAGTGGTAGTGTCGAGCTTTGGAAGAACACGAAGTATGGAATCATCGAGGTGTGGCAGAGAGAGCAAAAGTTGGCTTTCCACCTCAGGCTTCAATGTGAGATGCTCTTTGCCCGCAAAGGCGCTCAGCAACGCGAGCGATCGCTCATCCAGTTGCGTGCGCAACCATTCCCAGCCGATGCCGACGCGTTCACAGTCGCGCCATTGAGCGAGTCGGCCAATGTTGCCCTTTTCATCAATCGCGGAGAAGCAACCGAAATCAACGATTTGGTGAACCCGGTAAATGCCGCCGATTTGGTAGTCGTGGTTGTTGTGATTGCTGATGATACGGATGCGGCAGCCGATGGGGTATTTGTTCATGGCTGGGACGTGATGGTTTTAGTTTTCGTGGTTTGAGACAGAATGCCTTCTTTGAGATAGCGGATTTCTGCAACAAGAGCGACGGAAACATCATCGCGGAGTTGGAGAAGATCCAGACCATCGAAAGCCGATAGTAGATCGCGTGCTTCGGGAGCGAGTTGGTCTTTGAGCCAATCCCAGCCTATACCATTGATGATGACGCAATCGACCCAACGAATCCAGCAACCGACTTTCCCCAGTTCATCTTGGGCACGAAGTGTACAATCGTCATCATCGATATCAGCAACGAAATACGTGCGACCTTGTTGGTAATCGTGATGATCAAATAGCGAGCAAATGCGGACGCGTGAGCCCATTTGAAATGGACATGACTTGGTGACTTTGCGTTTTCTTTGATTCTTGTTGGTATGCATAAAAAAAACGTGGGTTAGCTGTTACGCTTATTTTGATTGGGAGGAATGATCGGCGGTTTTTTCTTTTTGATCGTAATGCGATGGTGCCGGCCTTTCGTCAAACAGAGATGGTTGGGTATTACCAATTCGACACCACCCGATGCGAGGATGTGGCCCTGCTGATCATACAGGTAAAGTTCGTTAGGGAGACGGTGGTAGAGAAAACCACCAATGCTGTATAACTCTCCTGCGACAGGGTGAATACAGGCTTCTGGTTTGTGGGCGATGACTCCTGCTATTATATCAGCATCGGGAGGATGAAATTTTGATTTGCCGTCGAACTTGATTTGCCGCCTGAAGTGATATGGATCGGCGAATCCAGCAGTGGTCATCCACGACTCGACAGTTTGTAAGGCGTAGAGGCAGGGCCCGTATTGTCGGTAATTCTTGATACGGTCATTAGCGTCACTCAGCGTTCGTAATGATTTTGAAATCCGTTCGTTGTATTCTTCTTCAAACTTACGGAATCCATCCCAAGAGACATCAAGCGCTTTGAAAATGCTAGTGATAATCCAAATTTCAGGATCATTCGAAGTGAGAGTATTCTGAAGTAATTCTGGCGTAATGATGGTTTTTCTTCCGGATGACTGCATGCGTTCGCACAGTTGCTCAGGCGTGAGTCCGCTGGCCCCGATGAAAGGCTTGATGTATGTAGAGTGTGTTTGAATGAAATTCACTTCAGGCAATTTGATCAGATTCAATTCATCAATTACCCATGCCGGAAAAGACGGAGGAATTGGGTTCTTACGAAAAGGGCGAAATGGATGTGATGGCATAGGTGTGAAGTGGGGCGATGCAGCGTTGACTGTTGTGAATTTAATGGAATTTACTTATCGTTATCTCAGAAGTGTCATACAATCGCCAATCACCACCAAGTAAGATGACCCCATTAGGAGAAATGAGATAAACTTCGTTAGGCATGCGATAGTATATGTAGGCGCGCACATATTTTTTGGCGACACGGGGTAGCCATGAACTGTCTTTTTGAATAGCCTCTGCTACTTCCGCAGGACTAGGTGGGTCGATTTCCTTCTCTGTGGCTGCTTCGGTAACTTTGTAAGCGACTCGTGCACAGAGTTCGAGGTATGCCGAACCAAATTTGGGCTTATAGTCTTTCACATCTTCAATCAGTAATGATACGAGATGTGGGCCAAAAATTTTGAAAGCCCGGCATATACTACGGTGGAGTCGCCATTCATCATGGAGTTGCTGAAACATTTTTTCTTCCTGCATCAAGGCATGGAAATACTCTTCTGATTCTTCCAAATGATGAAATAAGGAACGAATCAACGCCGTGTCCTTGATGTTACCCTGCGATGCCGCATCGATCAAGCGCAGTGCTTTCACAAGGCGCATCTCTCTCATCATTCCTGCCAATGCAAGTCGACTCATGCCATTGCGCTTAATGCATTCACGAAGATTCTTCGCAAGAGGGCGTTGACTCTTGCGGAGATGGAGCGGTTCGTCTAGAGGTAGATTTTTTACAACATCGTAGGGAACACCACCCCATGAGGTAATGGGTTGGTGAGAGTCGTCGATAAAATCGGTTGGATATTTAAAGGAATGATCAGGCATGAATTGGGTCAGAAAGATTGTGCTTTTACGATTCGTGTGACGGAAGAATCTTGGGTGTTTTTGGTGAGGTGAAGCCAAGGATCGATAGTTCCGTGCTCTGCGATTTTTTTGGCTAGATTCGTGCTCATGTAGTCTGGGTCAGGAGTGATGCCGCAACGGTCAAGATCAAGACGATCGGCATCCCAGCAAGTGGCGATCGTTGGGTTCTCGTGATGTCTGCCCCCCGTGTGCCAGGTGCAAGCGTAGTGGAGGATCTTGAATGATTCATCGGAAAGCTCGAACAGTTCACCACGAAACGAAGCGGCAAGGGCGGCACCGCGCGCGCCGTGCTCTGGATCCCCCCATTCGTTAACGCGTCGGGCGTCATGAAACAGGGCGAATAGCCGGACAATTTCAACATCAGCGCCACTATCGGTGGCGAGAATGAGGGCGTTGCGCTCGACTCGTTTCCAATGGTCCGGACCATGAACCGAATGTGCAGTGCGGTGCGATGGAAGGTCCAATACGGCTTGCCAGAGAGCGGGATAATCAATCATAAATAGTAAATATAGTTGTAATATAAAAAACGAATAAATGCAATTTTTCTTCAACTGCTTATGTCATAGCAATACGCGCAACGTCAGGTGAAGACGTCAAAGTGAGTTAGTTTTTTAACAGCGAAATTTCCTCTATCCTCAGGCCTGAGGCAGATGAATCGTCGAGAATTTTTCTTGCTCGTAGTCCACCCATGTAGGTGTTTTCAGGCGGAATGCCTTTTGGAGCAGAGAGATATCGTGATCGTTGATGGTTGGCTGATAAGCCCAGAAAGCCACCACGCTGATGCGCGTGCGATCCTCATCCATTACATTTTTCCAAAGGCGACCGGCTTTGTTGGCGCGGCGATCATCTCCCAATACCCCAGTCAGGCTCTCGCGGAACTGAGTGAAAACTTCTGGTGTCAGCTTTCCAACAAGGTTCACGCCGTATTCTTTGAGCATTTCTTTATCATGCTCGTGCTTCATTCTACGAAAACACGAGATGATTTGGATGTGATAGGCATGCGACCACACTACGACTTCTCCCAAAATGAAAAAAGTTCGTGCGCAATCGCTATCAGGATAATAGCTGGTTTTGTGGAGAATCAATTTCTCAGGGCTGTGGGATAGGCGTGGACGACTTGAATTCTGCATATGTGACTGTGTGATACTCATAACGCCGACAATTCTATCACAAGGTTGATGCGGCTATGACATAAGCGATTTGGCGCAATTTGGTAAACGTCCGCAATGCTAGTAGCATCATCGAATGTCTAAAATCGCTTTATTGTCTGACATCCATGCCAATCTGACTGCTTTAGAAGCAGTGTTAAAAGAAGTTCAATCGAGTGGAGCAGATTCGATTGTATTCCTAGCAGATATCGTTGGCTACGGAGCATCGCCCGCCGAATGCGTCCAATAGGTCTGGAAGCTATCTAGCCAGATCGTCATCGGAAATCACGATACGGCTTTGGGTGTTTTGCGTAAATCTGGGTATGAGCCTTCACAAAACAACTGGAGACGAGATGATTATGCATGTGGACTGATGCACGCTGTGAAAATCCTTTCAAATCGTGACATGGATTGGTTGCTCGCGCAGCCGTATTGGTTTGGTATTCCTGGAGCGATCGTGGCACATGCATCATTGGATGATCCGAACTTCTTCAATTACATTGAGGATCAAGAATCGGCCGACCCCAGCTTGGAACTATTAGCCAAATTTTCCGATCCCGATGGCTTCTTTGGCCACACTCACATTCAACAAGTGTTCAGGAGTAATCCCGGCGCTGTGGAATGGTTAGGCAAAGACAAATTCTACATTGATGACGGTGAACCCTGCGCCGTCACTGTAGGCTCTGTGGGGCAACCTCGCGAGGAAGACAATCGCAAAGCCTGCTGGGCAATCTGGGATCCAGAGCATCGAATTGTAGAATTTCGCCGAACGGACTACGACCGATTGAAAGCTGCGCGTAGCATCGTCGATGCCGGACTTCCTCTGGACTCCGCCATTCGTCTCCCAGAACCAGAGGAAATGCAAATCTTCCTACAAGGATGTGCCGATAACGCAAATCCTTAAATCATTCACGAAGCCAGAACACCCAAACGTCCTCTTCCGGACCAAAGTTTCCATTGCCATAATGTTGAGAGTTTTTGGCGTGATCTGCGCATGAAATTCGTATGGGCGAACTGTGTCGGGTGCCGACCTCAGACTCGGTAACCTCGCCTAGAACGTCATCCACGGCGATGTCATTAGCAACTGGAAGGCCGAGGAAAGCGCTTGAATTTCTTATGACATTAGCAAACTTGCACAAACGTCGAATTTCTGTAGAGTCATTGCTATGCACGAAATTAGCTGCCCTCACTGTCACAAAGCTTTTAAGATTGATGAAGCCGGTTACGCCGACATCGCCAAGCAAATTCGCGATCGCGAGTTTGAGAAACAACTTAATGAGCGCCTTGAGTTGGCCGCAAAGGATAAACAAAGCGCTCTCGACTTGCTCAAGGAGAAGACGCTGAATGAGATTCGATTGGCTGCTGCCGAGAAAGATCGAGCGATTCAATCTTTGGAAGCCAAGCTCAAAGAGAAAGAGGTCTTAGAAAAGTTGGCCGTTAGCGAAGCCGTAAGGGCGATCGAAAAAGAGCGCGATGAACTGAAGAACGGATTAGAAAAAGCGAACCTGGAAAAAGACTTGGAGAAAAATAAGCTCAAGGAGATCTACGAAGTTAAAATCAAGGATCGGGAAGAGCAAATTGAGCGGTTGCGAGACATGAAAGCCAAACTCTCCACCAAAATGTTAGGAGAGACCTTGGAGCAACATTGCGAGAACGAATTCAACCGTATCCGAGCTATTGCATTTCAGAGCGCTTACTTTGAAAAAGACAATGACGCCAGCACTGGCAGCAAGGGGGATTACATCTTCAAGGATCTCGACCCTTCAAAAAATGAGATCGTTTCCATCATGTTCGAGATGAAGAACGAGAGCGATACGACTGCGACGAAAAAGAAGAACGAGGATTTCCTCAAAGAGCTCGACAAGGATCGTAATGAGAAGAAGTGCGAGTATGCCGTGCTCGTTTCATTACTTGAACCCGAAAGTGAGCTTTATAACACCGGAATCGTAGATGTTTCCCATCGCTATTCCAAAATGTATGTAGTACGGCCCCAATTCTTCTTGCAGATTATCTCGTTGCTGCGCAATGCCGCCATATCATCTCTACAATATAAAGCAGAACTGGCGCTCGTGAAGGCTGCGAGCATCGATGTAACCAATTTTGAGAATAAGTTAGAGGATTTCAAATCTGGTTTCGCCAAAAACTTTGAACTGGCTTCGCGCAAATTTCAAACTGCAATTGATGAGATCGATAGATCGATTTCCCATCTGGAAAAGACCAAAGAAGCCCTCATCAGCTCAGATCGCAATCTCCGCCTTGCCAATGACAAGGCTCAGGACGTGACCGTCAAAAAACTGACTTACGGCAATCCCACAATGAAAGTGATGTTCGAGCAGACTGGCGAGGAATGATGTCTCATAGTCAACTTCCCTGATTACGGACAGAGCATAAATCGAGTAGAGAAGTTGCGCGGATCACTACAAACATCACTATAGTAAAAAAGTCGATTCACCGAAACGTGTATCACCCCACCATCAGCCTGACGGCCTTACCCATTTTGAAGTATGGGATCAATCCTGCCATGCGCCAATTGTAGAGTTGGCGGCGGCAGATTTTTAGATGGCTGGCGAGTTCGTGTTCGGTCATCAGGTCTTATTTTCTTCTCTGCATAAGAGGATACTCGTTCATCTCATTGATTGCGTATCGGCTGGCGCATTCTGGCTACTAGCCAATTCATCCTTGAAATGGGGTGGTAAATTGTCTATGATATCAATTGTTATGAGCACGGAAGAAATGAAGTTGGAGCAACCAACTTTTGCTGAAAAGATCAGCGTAAATGCATTATCAGCCTGTTCCATGGTTCTGGAGCAAACGGAACGTCTTCTGGTGATCACTGGGGCTGGAATCTCTGCGGAAAGTGGCATGCCTACCTATCGAGGACCGGAAGGGCATTACACGAAGAATCCTGGACAATCAGTGGTGATGAGTGCGAATATGTTTACCAATGACCCCACGGTTGTATGGAAAGAAGTGGATAAAATGCGCATTCAGGCCGCCGCGTGCCAACCCAATGCGGCTCACCAAATCCTCGCCAAGTGGGAGAGAGAAGAGAGATTTTCCGGATTCCTGATTGCCACGCAGAACATCGACGGACTCCATCATATGTCCGGCAGTCTCAGAGTCAGCCAAATGCACGGCAGTCTCTGGCAGTTGGCCGCACCGCGCCTCATGGACTTCGCGGAAGACGACCAGTTTTCCGACGATGTCAGGTTTTTGGATTATCCAGAGATGAGAGAGGAAATTCTTCAGCGCTGGAGCGAGGAAAACCAACGAATGATATGGGAGGATCGACGTGTGCCGTTTGCACACATTCCTCCGCACGACGATCCACAGGTGAGGCCGAACATTTTGCTATACGATGAAAACTACGGCAGTCGATTGGTATGGGTCGAAGACTTCATCAAAGGCGGTGTTGATACGGTCTTGGTCATCGGATGTTCAGGCGGTGTAACCATCTTGGATCAACTTCTGCGAATGTGCCGAGACGTCAACCCTGATTGTGAAATCATCAACATCAATCCACATGAGGATTGCATTACCGTTCCACATCGGCATCTAGCCTTAGCAGCCACCACGGCAATGCAGACCCTCGATGCTATCGTGTCACCGCAAAGCTGATATGCTCTGTGGATCCTACCCTCATCATCTCGATCGCTTTCGACACATCTGCCACTCGAAACCGGACGGCCTTACCCATTTTGAAATACGGGATCAATCCTGCCATGCGCCAGTTGTAGAGTTGGCGGCGGCAGATTTTTAGATGGCTGGTGAGTTCGTGTTCGGTCATCAGGTCTAGTTCGGTGCGCGGCGAAGATTGGTGCGCGGCGAAGATTGGTGCGTTTCCATGCCCAATAATTCCGTGTCAACGAATCACCCCACTAGACTGCAAAATCTGGTGGAAAAATCCAGTTCTCGGAGTTGCTCAAAGTTACTTTTAGTTATTGATGATGGGCGACAAATATTGACAAAATATCTTCCCGTGAGTGCTCAAAATTGCTCAAATCTAAGCTGCTCCATTTTGCAAAAATCGGCAATTAAAAGCAATCAAAGGAATGAAAGAGTATGGCAATCAGCGAATTCGATCTACTTCGTGGAGTATTGTTAAAATTTCAGGACCTCATAGATGCGTAAACTTCATTGGGCGTGTCGTTCCAACCATCGACCTCTCACTGGAATGTCAGGCGGCTTTGGAGATTCATCGTAGCAAATGATAGTGTTTTTGGTTGTTGCTTAGTTCTTTTTTTCTTAATTCTAGGCGCAGCATGCTGGGCGCTTTTTTACAGGAAAAAAATCACTGCTTGGCGCGACAAAAATGAAGGGGATTTTACGAATCATCTTGATTATTTTTTCTTATTAATACATAATCGTCACCAGTTGCAACTGGAGTTAAGACTTTCTTTCGTTAGCTAATCATTCGCTCATAAAACTACGCACACAGCTATGGGATTTTTCTACCGCAAATCAATCAACGTAGGCCCATTTAGGGTCAACCTCAGCAAATCGGGTGTCGGCTATTCGGTCGGTGGTCGTGGATTCCGCGTTGGTAAAAGTGCGCGTGGTCGCAGTTATACCAGCTTTGGCGTTCCTGGCACCGGTGTTGGCTATCGTGGAAAAGGTTGCCTCGTTCTCATCGCCGCACTTCCTGCAGGAATAGGCCTACTTGCATTTACCTATCAATTCATCCTTCACTTATCATGAATCTCACCTGGAAGCGCACCCTGCGCACCCCGTCATCCGAACGATTTCTTGCCCTTTACCAAGATCAAGATGCCGTTGCCGTGGATCTCCATTATCTCGCGAATGGCACCATTGCAGGCACCGTCATCATTTTGAAAAATTCCGGCATCAAAGACGAAGACATTCCCGCACTCCTCAGCGCTCTTGATGACGAGTTCCTGCCCGATGTTGACCTAAGTCACGGCAATCTCACCTATACCGTCGTCCGCGGCGAGGTAATCGGCAATTGGGATGCCGAGGAGAGCCAATAGCAGTGTTTTTAGCAATCCCAGCAGGCGTGAGGAGAAATTTTTGAGTGTATACTAACAGTTTTTATGACGGCAATCTCAGTTCTTTCTTTAATGCATGTGATTTTTCTTTTTTCTTCTGATTGTGCGAACGATCATTCCACTCACTTAACCTTCTGAAGACATCTTGTTATTAAGCAAGCCTGTGCATACCGAATCCCAACACCTCGAATACAAACGCGAGCTCACTGATGCGCTTGAACGTGAGGTCGTGGGCTTTCTCAATAGCCGGGAGGGCGGACGCATCCTTATCGGTGTGGATGATGGGGGAAGGATTCTCGGACTCGTCGATCCTGACGGCGACCAACTTAAGATCAAAGACCGCCTCAAACAAAACATCCAACCCTCATGCCTCGGTCTCTTCGACGTGCTGATCGAGGAAAGCGTAGGAAAAACTTGGATCAAACTGCTGGTCGCCAGCGGATCCGAAAAACCCTACTACCTCCGCAAGCAGGGCATGAGCCCCCGGGGCTGCTTCCTGCGCATCGGTAGCGCTACCGAGCCTATGCCTGAGCGCCAAATCGAGGCTCTCTTTGCTAAGCGCACGCGCAATTCTATCAGTCGCATCGTTTCTCCTCGCCAGGATCTCAAATTTTCACAACTCAAAATCTACTACGAAGCCACAGGGCGCGAGCCCAACGCCCAGTTTCTCAGAAATCTCGAACTCTTCACTGAGGACGACCGCTACAACTA
>CAIRGO010000024.1 GCA_903878115.1 Akkermansiaceae bacterium
CCACACCCGTATGCCACTGCTTACCATGATCATCGGACCAGACGATGGTGGACCATGGTTTCCCATCGGCTGCTCGGAACTGTGCTGGAAAGACCAGTGTGCCGTTTTTGAGTGCGATTCCCGAACCTGGCCCATTGAAAAACAATTTCCATTCGGGATTTTTCAATTCTTTTGTGTGATTCTCTGGTTGCGACCATGTTTTCCCATCGTCATCGCTATAAACCATCATCCATTGCCCCGTTTCGTCGGGAGATAGACCAGGTCCGGAACCATGCCAACCACGATTCCCATGACTCCACAAAGCAGCAATCCAAATGCGTCCATTCGAGGGGTCAACAAGAATGCATGGATCGCCAATGCCATCGTAGCCGAACTTCGGATCACGTCCCATGTCCATCGCAATTCTCATGGGTTCCCAATGTTGCCCACCATCAGTGCTGCGAGAAATGCCGACATCAATATCCGCTGGCAAATCGCGCGAATGTTGATAGCGAACATCGTACGCAGCGATGAGACTCCCAACCTTGGTGCGCACCAGTCCAGGAATGCGAAATGACTTTGATCCATCATCTCCTGGTAACCGCACGGAACAGCCTATTCGCTGGCCACCAGGCGGTGATGCCTGAGCGGGCACAAGATTTTTTCCCGCAACTGTGATTCCATAAATCGAAGCATCAAGATGATCATCTAGCGAGGCATCATCCTTCAAGCGCACAGACAACCAAAACCAATTGTCTCCTGTGGTAAGCGGAAAGTTTGGTTTGAGAACGATTTTTTCAGAAAATTCTTCCCCCGCAATCACCTCCTTGATTTTTGTTAGGTCAGGTATTAAAGAACCTGCCACAATGCGATAGGAGGCAATGGAATCAATGACGGATGTGCCAGCAAAACTCAGCAAAATCTTCTCTAACGAAATAGACCCCTCTGTGCCAGTAACGCTGATGCGAAAACCTATCACTGGATTATCTTGCGCACGGGTGAATGCAGGGCACACCGGCTGCACCGTCTCGATCGCTGAGGCAATCATCGGCGCCGCAGTTACCGTTTGCGAGTGAGTCAAAAGGGTGGCTAGGATACCGCAAAAGAGTGATGATTTCATAAGGTATTACTTATTATACTACCCTGACTGTGATCCTGCTAACGCGAAGAAGTGGTTTTATGGAGCAACCAGTTTCCATTCCACACGAATAGCTTGCGCTTTCGATCCTTGAGGAGGCCGCGGGATAAGAACAAAATTGTCTGCCAGCACAGCAGAATTTTCGTTAGGAGAAATAAGCTTCATCTTATCAGGCTCGATGCGCTCTGGTAGCATCACAATAAATGGCCGTCCACCGCGTTGTGAGCCATTCGTATTTTTCTGCTCGTAACTATTATATCCCTCTAACGGATTGATTTCAACGATGATATTTCCTGCGCTTTGCGTAAGTTTTTGTTCGTATGGCAACGGAGCTTTCATCATCGTCGCTGACCAGGCAGGATCGCCGTAAAAGGCCACCATATCGCGATCAAAATCGAGTCCTTTTTGATCCTGAGCCGACAAACCTTTCACAGTCGCAAGTCGATGAACCAGAGCAATGTTATTCGCAAAAAACGATTCTGTAAAAGTATATCTTCCAGGTTGTTCTACGAAATAATCCATCATCCCCCAGCCCATGTAGCCATACCAAGTGGGCTCGACATAACCCGCCATTTGGCGCACACCAGCACTATGCATCCATGCCAATGCTATGGCATCTGGACCATCAATCAGCCCCATCAAACAATTGCCGCATGGCAAATATACTTTGGCGTTCTGACTCTGCACGGGGTATTCGTTTTTCTTTAAATCCAAGCCATAAAGATCGCCGTTCTTACTATGAAATGTGCCATTTTTATAGCGAAATCCTGGTTGCCAATCACGCTGCGAGGCATGCCCAGAGGTGATGATCAATTGGGTATCAGGATGCGCAAATGCCGCAGCCAATTCCGCTACGCTATCGGCGTCGTCTAGTGGGATTTCAATTTCTTTTCCGTCCGCTTTTTTTAGGGAATGCCCCTTGGCGATTAACTCATCAAAACACTCGGCTTCTTGACAAAAATTCGTCGCGATCCGCGTGGCCGACGCCGTTCGCTTGATGGCGAGAGGCGATGTTTCCTTGACCATTTTCATTGCGTCATCGGCGGTGCGACCAGTGACCACGCCCCATTGTGCATCGGTGTAGGGATCGGCATCAAGCGTGCGCATTTGTCGATGAAATTGATTGATAAACTCAGCGCCAAGTTGATCAGGGCGAGCGACCACGGCTACGTAGCGCGGCATGATTTTTGAAAGTTCAGTCTGAGCTTCGGCTAGGCTTTTGTCACAGTAGATCACAGTGCCATCATGTTTTTTTGCCAAAGCTTCCGCAACGTTTTTCCATGCAGCATCGTCGGAGTTAGTGCGCCAAGTAAGAACGACGTAATTTGTCGCACTGACCGGCAGAGCGCAGAGAAGAAGAAATATACCAAATAGTTTTTTCATAAGAAATTTTTTAACAAATTGGCAAACTTGCCGCAGCCACCGCTTGCCCGTGGCGTTTGGTTTTTTCATCAGGAACTACTAGTTTTATAGTAAATTCGGAAAACTCTTCTGCCATTACTTTTTCCGCAACGTTGATGATGATCTCACCACCTTCACCAGAGGTAACGCGGCCTAGGATCAAGAGGTTTTCCATATCATAAAAAGTCGCGTAATGAGCGATGCTATATCCTAAATAAATCCCGATGGTTTCATAAATCTGACGCGCGCGCTGATCGCCAAGTTTCATGGCATTTTGCACCTCTACCAATTGCTCAGGAAATGGCATATCGCCAAAATCAAATCCAGCAGCGGGCGCTAAACGAGCCACCGCTTGTTGCGAAAAGTATAAAGCACCGCAGCCGTGATCGCCGCTCCAGCTATCGAGCGGCGCGTCATCCCGATAGTCCACGGGAGCAAAAGCCAATTCGTTTAGCCAAGGCATGATGTGCCCCTGGCGATCCACATATCCTGCGGCTTCAGAGGTGCCCATCGCCACGCCTAATACGGAATTCGCATTTAACCCCATCGATCCCGCCAGTGCGGTAACTTCGCCATCATTCACGACTTCAAATGGCACTTGCCACTGATCACGCAAATGATGGAAAATCCCTCGTATATGTTTTCAAAATCCTCTTTGCTCACTCCACGAAATAGCGATGCTGCACGCACTTCACCATTGATAATGACTCCCGCAGAACTACCGCCAATTGCATCCACGCGTGGTAGATGAGCTGCGGCACGTCGGAGCGAATCATTGATGCCATCGATATGATATTGCGGGTCGGTCACATAATACGGATCCCAGACGACTTCTTCAGAAAATACAACTTCGCCATCGATCAATGCGGCACATTTCCGATCCGAGCCACCTAGGTCAAAACCAATGCGACATCCACCTAAGTTCCGACCTAAACTCATGGAATTGCTATTTTCGGCAGGAAGTTGATCGACCGCTGCTGCATGCACTTCAATCGGCGAGCCAAAAATCGTGGTGCCAATGAATTCGCGATCAAACTTGCGCGCGCCATCGGCTGCATAAGTGGCGCTCAATTCCGCCGCAACATCATCTGCACCGGCAATCTGAATGAGGTTTCCACCTTTTTGCCAAAGTAAAAATTTCACCAAGCGATCGACGTATTTTCCCGTTGCGGCAACATTTCCCTGAGTTTCTGCTAACAATCGCCCATGCCAACGAAAACATGTGCCATCAGTGCGGCTCAGCGCCAATGCCACATCGCGGCCATCAATCGCGGCAGCCTCTTCATAGGCCCGATTCCATAAAACGGCAGGCACAAATCCCGGATCAAGCACGGGCACAAATT
Source organism: Akkermansiaceae bacterium (assembly GCA_903878115.1). Lineage (GTDB taxonomy): Bacteria > Verrucomicrobiota > Verrucomicrobiia > Verrucomicrobiales > Akkermansiaceae > UBA956. Next base: position 3,862 of record CAIRGO010000024.1, read on the forward strand.
TTGGTGTAATACGACGTAACATAGTGGCGAAAGCACAATCATGCAATAATACTGTACTTTTGAAAACCACAAAATTGCATAAAATGAGCGCATCGATACTAATACAAATTCCGCCCCGTCGTTTTCTGCTTGCAGAGCATAGCGATTGTAGGCAATCATCGATCATCAGTAGTTCTCGTATGATGAAAAATTACTAGATTTTTATCCATTTCTGACAACACCGATCTCATGCCACCAATTCATAAAGGTTTCAAATCCATCAATCACCGCGATGTCCAATACCGCTGGATCATTCGCAGCCCTAAGACTGGCAATGAATTGACCATCGAGGCCAGTGCTCCAGTGAACGGACAATTGTTAGTCGCCTTATTACCCCGCGTGGTCAGTGAAAACATGGTAATGGACGCCATTGATTTTGGTAATGCGAACGGCTGGAAACGCAATGAACCAGGCCCTGTGTTCCGCTGCAAACGCACCAGCAAAGGATTTATTTTTGCCGATGAGGTCACGTGAAGTGCTCCGCATTTTCCGATCGACTTCTTTATCATCAACATGCCGCGCAATTCATTTGCCAGATCAGGCAATTCCGCTACACTTAGCGCCCCTTTGACACATTAAACCATGAGCGGATTGAAAAACGTAGCGATTGTAGGAGCCACCGGCGCGGTAGGTGAAGAAATGCGATTATGCCTGGAGGAAAGAAATTTTCCCGTCGGCAAGCTTACCCTATTGGCCTCGAAACGCTCGGTCGGCAAAACATTTTTGTTCCACGGTAAAGAGATCGCGGTGGAGGAACTCACACATGAGAGTTTTGCCGGTATCGATATTGCACTGTTCAGTGCTGGTGGATCGATTTCTCTGGAATTTGGCCCCTCTGCCGCTGCAGTCGGTTGCGTGGTGATCGATAATTCATCAGCATTTCGCATGCTCGATGGTGTGCCATTAGTCGTTCCAGAAATCAATCCGCAAGCGGCACTGGATCACCCCAAAAACATTATCGCCAATCCGAACTGCACAACGATTATTTCGCTGATGGCACTAGCTCCGTTGCATCGCGCGTTTGGCTTAAAATCGATCATCGCTTCCTCCTATCAAGCCGTTTCAGGGAGTGGGGCCCAAGGAATTGCCGAACTAGAACAACAAGTGCACGCCATCACCAACGGCTTGCCGATTGTGCAGAAAGTCTATTCGCGTCAGATCGCTTTCAATGTAATTCCTCAAGTGGATAGCTTCACGGACAATGGCTACACCAAAGAAGAATTGAAAATGCTCCATGAAGGACGGAAAATTCTTTCCCTCCCTGATCTGAAAGTTTCCTGCACTTGCGTGAGAGTCCCAGTCTATCGTTCTCATTCGGTATCGATCACCGCAGTGTTTGAAAAACCAATCACACCTGCTGCCGCTCGTGCTGCTTATACTGGCGAAAAAGGAATCCAATTGCGCGATGACCCCGCCAATGGAGTATTTCCCGTGCCGCTCGATACCACGGGCAAGGACGACTGCCTCGTTGGTCGTATCCGACAAAATCTCGTGCTCGATAATGCTCTCGACCTTTGGGTCGTAGGCGACCAAGTGCGCAAAGGCGCCGCTCTTAATGCTGTGCAAATCGCAGAACTTCTCTAACATTATCGATATGTCATCCGCCTCTGCTGATTTCACAAAGTATCTCACCACCATGGCTGGCCGGGTGGATAAAGCACTGCATCGCTTTCTTCCTGCGGAAAAAATCGCGCCGCAGACCATACATAAAGCCATGCGCTATTCGGTCTTTGCTGGAGGAAAACGACTGCGCCCGATCCTTTGCATTGCTGCCGCTGAAGCTTGTGGTGGCGACGCCGAACGCGCGATGCCAGCAGCTTGTGCCGTGGAAGTATTGCATACCTATTCACTAGTGCACGATGACTTACCCTGCATGGACGATGACGATTTGCGCCGTGGCCGCCCCACATGCCACAAAGTTTTCGGAGATGGCATGGCCGTTCTTTGCGGTGATGCCTTGCTGACGGAAGCATTTTATATTCTTGCTGAAACGCAAGCCACCCCTCGTTATCGCTCTGATGTCTTCATCAAAGAGCTCGCGCTCACTAGTGGCAGTCGCCATTTGATCGGCGGTCAAGTGATGGATCTAGAAGGTGAAGGAAAATCGCTGAATAAAGCACAACTAGTTCTCATTCATAAAGCAAAAACCGCAGCCTTGCTCACCACTTCTCTGCGACTCGGGGCCATGGCGGTGAACGCCACTCCTGCGAAATTAGCAGCTCTTACGACCTTTGGTCAAGCACTCGGCCTAGCATTTCAAATCATCGATGACATTCTCGACGTCACGCAAAGCACAGAAGTGTTAGGCAAAACAGCAGGCAAGGATGCAAATGTGGATAAAGCTACCTACCCAGCAATCGTCGGCCTCGAAAAATCTCGCAAGGAAGCCGCAGCACTTACCAAAAAAGCGATGGATGCACTCACTGTTTTTGGCAAAAAAGCAGGACATCTCCATCAACTCGCGGACTTTTTACTGGCGCGTAATTACTAAAACGTGAAATCTGTTAGCATTGAAATCTCGAACCCAGACTTCGAGATTTCAATGCTAACATATTTTAAGAACGACTGAAAAGTTTGATTTCTTGCATCATCGTTGACGCGGAAATCGCATGAATATCCTTCGCTAAATCAAAGCTATGCCGCCCTGCGTGAATCACCGTAAGGCGTTTTAATTTCAGATCCGACATCGCCATTTTCATTGATGCTGTTACACCGGGAGCAGAACTGCGTTTGATTTCAAAACCCAAACGCTGCCTGCCACGCACAACGAGTAAATCCAACTCTGCCCCAGTGTGCGTTGACCAATAAAAGCACTCATGTGGCTGCGCATCCAAGCGATGAATGATTTGCGCGACCACAAAACTTTCCCACGATGCACCAAGACGCGGGTGCGCCTCAAGATCGCGCTGTGTCGGCAGATTGAGCAAACTATGCAACAAGCCAGTGTCAGCAATATAGACGCGTGGTGATTTCACTTGTCGCTTGGAAATATTCTCGAACCATGGATGAAGTTGGCGCACCATAAATGTGGCCGTGAGCTTATCCAGATAACCGCGCACTGTTTGATCGGACACCCCAAACGAACGCGAAAATTCAGAAGCATTCCACGTCTGACCATGCCAATGGGCCAGCATCGTCCAGAATCGACGCATCGTAGGAGCACTGACATTCACCCCCATTTGTGGCATGTCTCTTTCTAAAAAAGTGCTAATGAATGCGCGTCGCCATGCATTGCTCGCGTCCTCGCTCTTTGCAGAAAAGGAAAGAGGAAAGCCGCCGCGTAGCCATAATTTATTGAGCGACGCCGCCCCGGTTTCAACCAGGCCAAGTCCCTGCAATTCGTGATAGGCAATGCGTCCAGCAAGCGATTCTGCTGATGACTCCATCAACTCAGGCAAAGCACTGCCAGTGACCAAAAAACGAGTCTTCGCATCTGCTTTATCGGCCAGCACGCGTAAGATGGGAAATAGATCAGGTCGTCGTTGAATTTTATCGAGAACGATCAATCCTTTGCGCTCACGCAATGCCAACATCGGATCAGCGAGTCGCGCCTCGTCAGCTGGATCTTCTAAATCAAAAAACACCGTTGACCCTTTCCAGTGCTTCATAATTTCTCGCGCTAGCGTACTTTTTCCTACTTGCCGCGCACCTAGCAGCCCGACGATTCGGTGTTGCTTTAGCAACAGTAAAAGCTTTTTATACTCAGCATCGCGCGTGATCATAAAAATATGTTTGCATTGAAATCTCGAAGTGTCAATTTGAGATTTCAATGTAAAATTTTTATGAATAATCACACATGATTGATCAGAATCCCTTCTTGATCACGGGTTAGCCTTGGCTTTTTTCTCCATCGCTAGGCGCTTTTCCTCGATGAATGCTTGATCGGCAGCGCTTAGGCGCGTTAAAGGAATTTCAAATGCGGTTTTACCGATCATCAATCGCACTTTGCCGTCGCGCACAAGTGTAGGATTTTTTGGAGCTGCTGGTGCAGGCGGGGGTGCACCGTCTGTGGGAGCTTCCATGGTAACATCCTCAAAGGCGATCAACTTACCTTCTAAGGTTTTACCATCGGAACTTTGCCATGGTCGCACCTCGGAAAGTACTACATGTATAGTATATTTGGTAATTTTCGGCTGATCCCCGGGAACAATACTCACACCAGGTTGATCGAGGCCACCGCCTGAGCGCTTGATCGGATGACCTGGAGTGCCTGGAAATATCGGCTGACCGAAGGACAAGTGGCTAAGCAGTAAAGTGAGGAAGATGAATTTCATAATAGTGGAAATATTTAAGTGAACTAGATACTTATATAAGCTCCGCGTATTCGAGTAAACCTTGCTTACCACCCTCACGGCCAAAGCCCGATTCTTTAAATCCACCAAAAGGAGATGTGGGATCGAATTTATTATAGGTATTTGCCCAGACAACACCTGCCTTGAGCTCGGTGGACATTTGCAGAATGCGCGATCCTTTATCCGTCCAAACTCCTGCGCTAAGGCCATACGGAGTATTGTTCGCTTTCTCCACTGCTTCCTCTGGTGTGCGGAAAGTGAGAATCGACAGCACGGGGCCAAAAATTTCTTCGCGCGCGATGCGCTGACTAAGTGAAACACCAGAAAATAACGTAGGAGGAAAATAAAACCCCTTCGCAGGCAACGTGCAATCTGGTTGATAACACTGCGCACCTTCATCCACACCCGACTGCACCAACTCGCGAATTTTTTCTAACTGACGTTTTGAATTGATCGCACCAATGTCGGTATTTTTATCCAACGGATCACCGACGCGCAGTGAGCGCAGGCGCATTTTCAATTTGCTCATCACTGCCGAAGCGATCGACTCCTGCACCAGCAATCGCGAGCCCGCACAGCAGACGTGGCCTTGGTTAAAAAAGATGCCATTGACGATGCCTTCTACGGCTTGATCAAGCGGGGCATCGTCAAATACAATGTTTGCCGCCTTGCCGCCGAGTTCGAGAGTGAGCCGTTTGTCGGTTCCGGCAAGTGCACGTTGAATCGATTTGCCAACGCCAGTTGATCCAGTGAATGCTATTTTTTTTGCGAGTGGATGATTCACCACTGCGGCCCCGGTCTCACCAGCGCCGGTGACAAAATTCACAACGCCGGGAGGCAAGCCAGCATCGATGAGAATTGACGCAAATTTCATGCAGGTGATGGAAGTGCTTTCCGCAGGCTTCAGCACCACCGTGTTGCCGCAAGCGAGAGCAGGTGCCAGTTTCCATGCTAACATCAGCAGAGGGAAATTCCATGGAATGATTTGTCCGACCACGCCCAAGGGAGCCAAAGTGCGACCGGGAGCAGCGTAGGAGAGTTTGTCCGCCCACCCTGCATGATAGAAAAAATGCGCAGCTGCCATCGGCACATCGAAGTCGCGCGACTCCTTGATTGGCTTTCCACCATCGAGCGTTTCCGCCACTGCAAATTCCCGCGCACGATCTTGGAGAAGTCGCGCGATTCGATAAAGATATTTCCCACGTTCCGCACCAGAAAGCTTGCTCCATGAAGGAAACGCTGCTGCAGCCGCGCTGTAGGCGGCGTGGACATCTGCGTCACTAGCTAGAGCAATTTCTGCGAGTTTTTCCTCATTGCGCGGGCTGATCGAATCAAAATATTTTTTCGACTTCGGCGCAGTAAACTTGCCGTTGATAAAAAGTTGATAGCGAGAATCAATGTGTGGTGCGGCCGTTTCTGGAGCAGGATCAAATTCCCATAGATTGCCAAACAGAAGTTCACGGGCAGGAATGCGTTTGCTGGTCTTGGCAGGCATGAAAAACCTATAGCCGCAATCTTAGCTATGATCAAGGGGAAACGTCGTCGTGATTCGATGAGCGCATTGAGTCAAATATACACCCACGATTTGACGACCGCTGCATGCTAGGTATAGTCGCACCATGTCACTTCTTACAACCCATAATTCCTCAGTCTGAAAAATGAGAAATCTTATTCTGATTCTCGGCGATCAACTGGATAGTCAGTCAGCAGCATTTGATGATTTCGATACTACTATGGACGTAGTATGGATGGCGGAAGTCTCGGAAGAAAGCACCAAGGTATGGAGCAGTAAAGTTCGGATTGTGTTATTTCTCTCCGCGATGCGACATTTCTGCGAGGGCCTGCGAAAGCGTAAATGGAACGTTGCGTATCGCGAACTCACAGATCACGCTGAAACTTTTAGCTCTGCTCTAGCGGAATCGATTACTGAACTAAGGCCCACAAAGATTATTTTTGTTGAACCAGGTGAGTGGCACGTAAAGCAAAGTATTCTTGCTGTTCTTGAGAGCTCGGGAATCGCTTGGGAGATGAGAGAAGATCGGCATTTTTTGTGCAGTCGTGAGGAATTCACCAAACACGCGCAAGGCAGAAAGCAATTTCGCATGGAGTATTTTTATCGCGAAATGCGACGGAAGTATGATGTGTTGATGGTGGAAGATGCGCCCGCAGGTGGTGCGTGGAATTTTGATAGTGAAAATCGCAAGAGTTTCGGTAAATCAGGTCCACCGCTGCATCGCGCGCCGTTGCGCTTTCCGCCTGATGAAATCACACGTGCAGTGATCGATTTGGTCAGCATTCGATTTGCTGATCATCCCGGCGATTTGCACGCCTTTGATTGGCCGGTTACGGCAGAACAAGCGGAGCAAGCGCTTAGCGATTTTATTACCTACCGTCTTAGCGAATTTGGTGATTGGCAGGATGCACTATGGACTGCCGAACCGTGGTTGTTTCATAGCCGCCTCAGTGCCGCGATGAATCTAAAATTACTCAATCCGCGTGTGGTGATTGCAGCGGCAGAGTCCGCCTACAAAGCTGGCCATGCTCCGCTCGCTGCGGTAGAAGGATTCATTCGACAAATTCTAGGCTGGCGCGAGTATGTTCGCGGCATCTACTGGCATCATATGCCTAATTACATTACACTGAATGAACTAGGTGCTGACCAGCCATTGCCGCAATTTTATTGGTCGGGAGATACTGATATGGCGTGTCTTCATGATGCACTGGAACAAACATTGCGTTACGGCTACGCTCATCACATTCAACGGTTAATGGTCACTGGCCTTTATGCACTCCTATTGGGAGTTCGACCGAATGAAGTGCATCAGTGGTACTTGGCCGTGTATGTTGATGCGGTTGAATGGGTGGAACTCCCTAACACAATTGGGATGTCTCAACATGCAGATGGCGGCATCATGGCGAGCAAGCCTTATGCCGCTTCAGGAAAATACATTCAGCGCATGTCTAACTACTGCACCGGTTGCCGATATGATCCAGCTCTGGCTACAGGCCCTAAAGCTTGTCCCTTCACGACACTCTATTGGGATTTCTTATTGCAGCATGAAGATCGATTGCGTAAAAATCCACGCACAGCAATGCAAGTGCGTAGCATCAATCGATTAAGTGGCGATCAGCGCCAAGCCATTCAAGAGCAAGCGGAACAAATCCGCACAAACAATTTACCAAAATCCTAACAAAATGAATGCAAATATTGCCGTCATCGGTGCAGGCATAGCAGGTGTATCAGCGGCGCGTTTTTTGCAAGATCACGGTTGCTCGGTTACGATAATTGAAAAATCGCGCGGCTACGGCGGTCGCTGTGCCAGCAAGCGTTGGCTGGGTCACATCGTTGATCACGGGGCACAGTATTTCACCATGAGAGATGAAAGATTTCGCGCGGCAGCACAATCTGCTAGCGGAGTAAAGTTGCAGCAAATGAATACCCCAATTCTTAATCAGCATGGGCAAATCATGCCTGATCATGGACGCTGGTTTCATCGTGATGGCAATAGTCGATTGGTTCGCGATTTAGCACAAGGGATTACCGTGCAAACAGAGCAAGCCATCACAGATGCAAATTCACTTCTAAAGTCCCATGGAGGAAATTTTGACCACATCATCAGCACGGCCCCCTGGCCGCAGACGGCGGCGTTAGTTGGCAGTGACACCATTATCAATTATGCACCATGCCTAACGGCTTTATTTGCTTATGAGGGGGATTGGTTAGGCAACACCAGCGCCGCATATTCTATTAGTGATCACGACGGCCCGTTAGCCTGGAGCGCATGTGAAAATCATAAATCAGGCAGAATAGAAAGTGGATTCACAGTGATGGTGGCGCAGATGTCAGAGTCGTTCAGTCGTGAGTATTTAGAAATACCCGCAACAGATATTCCCGACTTGATACGATCAATGCTAGAGAAACGATGGGATATTCCCACAGAAAAACTCCATGCCGCTCTGGGCCATCGCTGGCGATATGCTCGCATCATCGATACTGCTTCAACGCCTGCGTTGCGCAATGGATTACACTATGCAGGCGACGCGAACGGCAAATCGCGTGTAGAATCATCGTGGCTTGATGGCTTGCGCATCGCTGAGAATTTGCTCGCCAATATAGCCTAGTAAGCGATACTCAGCATAGATGAAACAACATATTATTTGCATGCTGGCCATCAGCGGATCTGCTTTTGCGGCTCCCATCAAAACAACCGAGGCACTCGTAGCTGCTGCGCAAGCAACAACAGAAGGGAGCACCATCGAACTGGCCGCAGGCACCTATGCGTTATCACAACCTCTGGACCTCAACTCAGGCGTGAAGCTGAAAGGCGCAGGCATTGGCAAGACCATCATTACCAATGCAGAAACGTGGCGGGCAAACCCTGCTACATTGCCGGATCCAGAAACGAATCTCGAAAAATTTGATCGTTCTGGCTATCTGATCCGCTGTAAGGATAACGCAAAAAACATTAGCATTTCTGGACTAACAATTACTGGCCCACAAATGCACGGCGCGATATTTGGGATGTCCAATGAACGATTGAATTTCTACGATCTACGGATTGAAAATTTTATGTATAGTGGCATTCGCACCTACGGCATGAAGCAAGTAAAAATCCACGACTGCACATTTGTTGACGCGGGGCAACGATGGGAAAATGGCAAACCAGGAATCAAAGGAGGCATCACTGGTGGTGGAATTTTCGCCATTTGGATGTCCGATACGGAGATCTGGAATAATCGATTTCTGGTCACAAAAACCGCGCCTAACGAACACTATTATGGAATAAAAGGAAGAGAAGGTCGGCGTTGCCATATTCATCATAACACGATCGAAGCAGGGTTCTCTATCGAAATGCCTTTTGAAGGCGATCAAGATGTAGAGATCGACCACAACATCTTGCGCACTGCTGTTTCCATACCCAAATTTGCTGGTGGTCCTGTACCTGCCAGTGGTCGCACTTTTCACATCCATCACAATTACTTTCAGGATAGTTACTCGGTTGAGTTTGTGCGCAACGGAGTGGAAATTGATCACAACTTATTCGACTTCGATGTGAAGAAAGACGGCGGTAATCTCATATCTTCATTCGGTCATGCGCCTGCCACTGGCCCATGCCTATTTCACAACAATCTCGTATCCAATCCCGGCCGTGGTGTGATGTGGATGAATGAACCATACGCGAAACTCACAGTACGGAACAATCACATCATCACCCGCCCTACAGTCGAAAATCGCATGGATGGATTGTTTGGCTTCAACGAAAAATCTGATTTTGGCACATTCCGATTTGAGAATAACATCATCGAATGCATTGGCAAAGACCGACCGTTGTTTCGTAATGATGCCAGCGGAAAATCCACAGTGATCAACAATCGACTGAGTGGTGTGAGCGACCTAGCGCGCTACGAAAATGATCCATCAAAAGCAGTGATTGGCCTAGAAGCACCGTTAAAATTCAACTGTGGTGTCAATGACGAAATGACCGTGGACGGTTGGAAAACTCAGGTGAAAGTCGCAGAAAAATAATCGGCACTAGCGCAAGCTTGGCGGCTGGGTGAGGAATTCGTAATCTTCGTTGCGGCTTTCTAACAATTTCATCAGCCACGCATCGGAGAGAAAAACAACCCATTGACCGACGATGTCGCGGGCGATCACACCGCCCGATGGAATCTGCAGAGGTGGTTGTTCGGTGATCGCTGAACCATCTTTGGCTTTCACCCAACGCACGCAGTTCCATGGAGATGACTCGATGCGACATGGCGCGCCGTATTCCCCTTCTAAGCGATATTGTAAAACTTCAAATTGCAGTGGTCCGACCGCACCGAGTAGTGGCACACGTTGTACGCTCGAGGGAATCTCGAAAGGTTGGGCCAATCCTTCTTTGAGCAATTGATCGAGACCCTCGCGAAAACGTTTGAATTTTTCGGTGCCGATGCATTGCACATAGCTGAAGCACTCTGGAGCGAAGCGGGGGATTTCGTGGAAATGCAAATTCGATTCTTCTGCTAGGGTGTCACCGATGTGAAAATCATAGTTGCCAACTAAGGCGACAACGTCTCCTGGGTATCCAGTATCAAGAGTTTCGCGGTCTTGGGCGAAAAGGCGTTGGCTGTTCGATAGACGAATTTTTTTACCCGTGCGAGTGTGAACGACATTCATATCACGCTCAAAGGCACCAGAAACAACACGAATAAACGCCGCGCGATCACGGTGCTTCGGGTTCATGTTCGCTTGAATTTTAAAAACGAAACCAGAAAATTTGTTTTCCGCAGGAAAAACCTCGCGCTCTTCCGCACGTCGTGGTGTGGGGGCTGGCGCCAGTTTCAAAAACGAATCAAGCATGAATTGCACGCCAAAGTTGTTCATCGCCGAGCCGAAATAGATCGGCATTTGCTCACCGGCTAACACTTTTCCCATGTCGAGCGGATCGGTGACCACATCTAACAACTCGATGTCCGCTCTGGCTTGCTCCAGCACGGCCTCATCGACAGTGCCGACTAAGCTTTGATCCTCGATGCCGCCGGTTTGTACCGGGGCGCGGAAGGCACCGTGCGCCGTGCGCTCAAAGAGATGCACTTGTTTGTTTTGTCGGTCATAAATACCACGGAATCGAGGCCCATCACCGAGCGGCCAGTTGATCGGCGCTGGAGCCAAACCTAACACTTTTTCCAATTCGTCGATCAATTCTAGGGGTGGCCGTGATGGACGATCGAGTTTGTTAATAAACACAAAAATCGGCACGCCACGTTTGCGACAGACCTCAAATAATTTTAGTGTTTGGGCTTCGATGCCTTTCGCGGCATCGACCACCATGACCGCCGAGTCCACGGCAGTGAGCACGCGATAGGTATCTTCTGAGAAATCTTTGTGCCCTGGGGTATCGAGCAGATTGACACAGCAATCGGCGTATTCGAATTGCAGAACGGTGGACGACACCGAAATGCCGCGTTGTTTTTCTAACTCCATCCAGTCACTGGCGGTGCTGCGTTGTGAGGCGCGCGCGGTTACGCTGCCAGCCAATTGCAGGGCACCGCCGTAAAGCAGGAGTTTTTCCGTTAGCGTCGTTTTCCCCGCATCAGGATGGGAAATGATGGCAAAGGTGCGGCGACGCGACGTTTCTTTCGCAAGGGTGGCTGGATCAATCGAAGACATGGCAAAAAGCGGGTCGCCAAGGTGCGCGAACGCCTAGCATGCTGGCAAGCATTGATTTCAATTTTTCAACTAAGGCAGTAATTATCCCACGAAACGTGATTCGCCCGCAACGATGGTACGGGCGACGCTGAAGTCCTTGCGCAACAGGGTAATGTCGGCGTGGTAGCCGGTAGCGATTTTTCCAAAGCCATCTAAACCGAGCGACTGCGCTTGATTCCATGACGTGATGGCGATCAGCGATTCGATCGGCAGACCCGTGACTTCAACTAAGTTTTTCAGGCCTTCGTTCATTTTCAGGGTTGAGCCAGCTAGCGCACCACCTTCTTTCAAACGTGCGATATTGTCTTTAACCACAACATCCAATCCGCCTAGTTGCATTTCGCCGTTGCCCATCCATGACGCTGCGACGCTATCTGTGATGAGCATGATGCGTTCTCTTGGCACAACGGCAAAAATCAAACGCAACATATCAGGGCCGAGATGGATGGTATCGCCAATAATTTCAATCATCAATCGTGAGTCATAGAGACCGCCGCCTACCACGCCGATTTCACGATGATGCAATGGAGTCATCGCATTGCCAAAATGTGTTAGGTGTTTTAATCCCGCAGCAATGGCGAGGCTGAGCTCGGCATAAGTTGAAGACGTGTGCGCCGCAGAGCAAATAATGCCAGCAGCCGTGGCGGCACGAATCAACTCGGCCGCGCCTAACATTTCTGGAGCGAGACTAACGATTTTAGCTGGGGCGATTTGATGCAATTCGCTTAGTTCTTGCCAATCGGGAAGCCTCACAAATTGAGGATTCTGCGCACCGGCATTTTTGGCATTGATAAATGGCCCTTCGATATGCAATCCGGGGCAGCGAGTAAGATCTTGTTGATCACGATACTGGGCCACCACTCTGACGATTTCTTGCAATCGTTGACGAGGTTGTGTGAGCGTAGTGGGTAGCCAGGTGGTAACACCTTCCGCAAGTTTTTTTGTCGCAATATGACGAATCGAGGATAACGAACCATCGCACACATCCGCACCGTCAGCACCGTGGGAATGGATATCAATCATCCCAGGAATCGCAATTAAGTCAGTGCCGTCGATGATTTCATCTGCATGAGTATCAGCTCCATTGACGTTGCTGATGACACCATTCTCTAACAAAATCGATGCCGATTCCGAACGCTCATAGGCATTCACGAGAGAGATATTTTGAATGAGAACTTTCATGCGTCTACTGAGTTACTATAAGAATTGATATGAAATAGATCAAGTCGAATGTGTGCAGGCGTACATCAAACAAAAAACACATGCGGAGGTTGGCATGTGTTTTTTGGTCTTGGTTCCTTAAAAAGCACTTTATGTGCTAATTCGTTCGTAAGCGCGGTTTAGGGAACCGGGGGAAATTCTTGTGGATTTTTGGATATGATAAATGCGACAACCTCTGCCACTTGCTTGGGAGTGAGCGTCTGTGCCCATGCTTGCATTTTTGCGCCGTTGTATCCAGGAGCTGCGGCGGGAGAACCTTCATTCACGAGCTTGAATAATTCCATTGGTTTATGACCATATTCCCATTTCCCATCCGTAAGTGGACGTCCAGGAAGTGGGATTTTTTGCTCCCCTACCATCATCACGCCGCTGAGATCAGCTGCGTGACAGGCAACACAGTTGGTGGTGTAAATGGCTTCCCCATTTGCAACAATTGATGGATCGGTGGACCAAGTATTGATCAACATTTTGTCATCAAGAGTGGCAAGCGTTGTCTCCAACTCTTGGTTTTTTTTCTGATTGATTGCGGTCATTGCGCTAATAATGCGATCGTGGTCGGCAACCAATCCATGCGCTTGATAATAGGTAAACCAGTAAATGCCAAAGAAAATGATCGCACCGTAAAAGGTATACAGCCACCAGTTGGGCAGTTTTTGGTCAAATTCTTGGATGCCGTCGAATTCGTGCTCGCGCAGAATCACTTCGCCGGCGTGTTTAGCGAAGTCTCCACGTTTTGGTTGTTGGGATGAGTCTGACATAATAATAAAATATATTTTGTTAGTGTTTTTCGGAGGAGTCTAGAGGCAACGACGATAGTCTTTCGCGGTCTTTACTTGCCATGCGCAAGGCGCGGATTGTGGCAAAAACAAATATGGTGAATATTACGACAAAAGATATGATCGGAACAATCGCGGCCCATTCATCTTGGCTGATTCTCTTAAACATAATTTGATTTTTGTTAGAATTAAGGAGTAGTAGCTGGTGCTGGAGGGGTTTCCGTAACAGGCATCGCTGCTTTGCGATAGGTATCAGGATCCAGCGGCGTTGGTTTATCTTCGCCAGCTTTTTTCACTTCCTTGTAGGCGCCTAGTTTTTGAATATAGGCGATCATAGCGATGACTTCTCGTTCGGCCAAATAGTTACGCAGTTCCGCACCTTGTAGAGGGCTGCCGTCTTTGTCTTTCGCTCCTTCAAGGTAAACGCCGCCTTTGACTAAGTTTTCAGAAATCTCCAATGCTTGCTCACGGGCATTTTGTTCAATTTCATCTTTGGTCAGAGCTGGCCATGGCACACCAATTTGCGTTTGCACCGCAATTTTTTTAGGTAGTGATTTGAAATCAGTTTTCTTATCAAACAACCATGGATAGTTGGGCATATTCGAATCGACATTGAGTTGCCGCGGATTGAGAAAGTGATTAAAGTGCCATACATTATCGCGTTTGCCGATGCGCATATTTTTTGCTCCCACTGCAATCGCGCCACCTTCGCGTGCAAGATCCGGACCAGTGCGTTTTGATCCCCATTGATATGGATGATCATAAATCGATTCGCCGAGATGAGAATAATCATCGGTGATACCAGGACGACCGTAGCGCATGACATCAGGCACTAATGTGCGAATCATCTGCGAGTGACAGTTATAGCAGCCTTCGCTAATATAAAGATCACGTCCCGCTAGCTCCAGCGGTGTGTAGAGCTCTTGCAAACGACCTTCGATGTTTTTATCGCGATTGACGATCAACGACGGGATGATTTGTAAGGCACCACCGATCGCAACCGAAATCACCACTAAGAATGTAAACGGAATATAATTTTCGATCAAACGCTCATGCCAAACCATCCAAGGTTTACTATTTTTACGAAATGCCAAAACAGCTTTGATCGAAAGTAAAATCGCTGCCACCAATGCACCAACGTTCGCATGTGGAGGAAGGAAGAACCATAAACATACCAAAACGACACCCATGAAAATGTAGGAGATCGGATCGTTGAGTAAGGTCTCCGACCATTTCATGAAATCTTTTTTCTCACGTGGCAAGGCTGCAACCTCAACAGTATCATTGGTGGCAACTCCGCTGCGGGCAGTCATCCAGATATTAACGCCACAGAGAATGAAGCCAATCAAATACAATGTGCCACCGATAGAACGTAAGAAATACTCGACATGGATTGCTTTGAGTGTTTCCACAAATTCATACTTCAGAGTAGTGCCCGCATCATTGGTTTGATTCAGCATCAGCGCCTGCATAATGCCAGCCGTCCACATGGCTGCGACATAAAGTAGAATCCCAACAATGCCGATCCAAAAGTGCATGTTCGCGAGACTGGTGGACCATAATTTCGTCTTCCACAACCGTGGTGCCAGCCAGTAAAACAGCGCCGCAGCCATGAAGCCATTCCAGCCCAACGCACCCGCATGAACGTGACCAATCGTCCAATCCGTGTAGTGCGAAATTGCATTCACCGCACGTATGGAAAGAAGTGGCCCTTCGAAGGTCGCCATTCCATAGAACGTGATACCAGCTGCGAAAAATTTAATCACAGGGTCTGTGCGAAGCTGCGCCCATCCACCGCGAAGTGTGAGCAAACCATTGAGCATGCCGCCCCATGACGGGGCCCAAAGCATCAATGAAAAAAGCATACCCAGTGTTTGCAACCAGCGCGGTAGGTCGGTGTTCAGCAAATGGTGAGGACCCGCCCAAATGTAGATAAATACTAATGACCAAAAGTGAATGATCGACAAGCGATACGAGTAAACTGGCCGATTAGCAGCTTTCGGCAAAAAGTAATACATGATCCCCAGAATGGGAGTTGTTAGAAAAAATGCCACCGCGTTATGTCCATACCACCACTGCACCAGTCCATCTTGAAGACCACCGAAAATCGGATAGGAATGAATGAGCGAAGTGGGGATTGATAAGTGATTGACGATATACAACATCGCAATCGTGATAATCGTAGCAATGTAAAACCATAGGGCTACATACAGGCTTGGCTCATTACGACGATGCAGAGTGAGGAAAAAATTGATCGCAAACACCACCCAAATCAACGCCACACAGACGTTGATCGGCCAGATCAACTCAGCGTATTCCTTGCCGCGTGTAAGGCCGGCAGGCAGAGTGATCGCAGCGGCAACGATGATCAATTGCCAACCCCAAAAATGCAACCGCGACAGGAAATCTGAGCCCATTCGCGCTTTGCATAGTCGCTGAGTGGAATAATAAACACCTGCAAACATCATATTACCGACAAAGGCAAAAATAACTGCATTGGTATGAAGTGGGCGCAAACGACCGAAGGTGATGTATTGCAATCCTTCCCCTTTGAATAATCCAAAGGAAATGGTTTCTAAAAATTTCCCATTCATCTCCCACCATGATAATTGGGTGGCAATGATCACGCCGACTAACATGCCCACAATCCCCCAAATGATGGATGCGATCATGAACTGTCGAACGGATTTGTCGTCGTAGGTTATTGTTGTATTTGTCATTACTTGGCTCATAGGATGGTCAGATATGGTTAGTCGAGTGGTTTATGATCGAGTGGAAGCAGCGAATCACGCTCGGGCGATGATCTGCGAGAAGCTCGCATTTGCCCTAAAAAGCAGAGGATAAAAATCCCTGCTAAGCATGTGCTGATAAAAATAGTTAGTGCTAAAACGTTCATGGCAGAAAGCGAGTGAATGATAAAATCAACCATTCGTCTCAGCATAACCGAGCAAAAATGGCGCATTTATTTCTTTATCATTCGTGATGAGGAGAAAAACTGCAGTGCAACCATTCGAGATATATGTCACCGATGATCGGGGCTAAACAACGCGCTTTAAATTTACCTGGATTGATCGTTAGGTGGCAATCTTTCATGTCAGTTGCGAGGCCCACGTGGAAGATTCCCTCGAGGTCATGCGAGGCCTTTGGGGCATGTTCAGAATCCAGCACAACACGACCGTGCAATGCTAGCGCTTTGATTACTTTTCTCAACCCACAGGGGCCCGTTGGAGGACACTTGGGACAAGGGTCTTCTACACCTAGAAGCCTACGCTGCGCAGAGTCGTCAGCGATGGCCTCGATCAACGATGGTGCTAATGCCAACCATTTCCCTTTGGAATCATCATCATATTCATTGAGATACTCCGACACTGCAGCTGCAAGCAGCGGATACTCAGCAGCGCCATGAATAACAATCACACGCAGATAGCCGACGGTATCTGGCGTATCATCGAGCAACCAGCGGTGAAAATCATTCAATGTTTTGGCAGGAGTCATGGGCGTATGCTGCCGCAATGTTCAATCACCTGCTACGCGTGAACTGGCGAAAAATGTGCGTATTTTCGCATGGTCGTTAAATGAGGAGAAGGGATTGAAAATCCCTTCTCCTCATTTTTTGCTTGGTGATGGTTAGGCAATTATTCACTATATGCTTATGCAGCGAATTTTCCTCGATTGGCAAAAAAGCATCATTACCAGCACAGTGGAATGGCTTTGGGGGAAACGTGAGCAATTATCAACTATGCTTATAGTAGTTCCCACTTCACAATCGGCTCGGCGTTTGCGAGAGACGTTAATGCTGCGGGCTCATCGAGAGGACGCTGCTATTTTTGGGCTGCGCATGGTGACTCCTTCCTATTTTCTGAAAAGTGATGACAATAGCATTGCCGGCGAAGATATCGAATGCATCGCATGGATTGAAGTATTAGAATCCATCGACGATTGGTCTCTCTATGCTGGAGCATTTCCTATTGCTCCCGATGTTGACGAATCACCGGGTTGGGCGATGGGATTGGCGCAATCGCTATTGTCGCTGCGGCGCGATTTACAGGAAGGTGGACTGAGGATCAAAGATGCGATGAAGCGCATGCAAAAAAGCATCGATGGCGAACGCTGGGTCGCGCTTTCTCTGTTAGAAGAAAAGGTCGAGGCACTTTTGCGCAGTTGGTCTTATCAGAATCGTTCTAGTTTTCTCGCAAGCTACCGTGCGCCACTACCTGATGGTTGCACGTCTTTGGTCATTGCAGGAGTAACGGATGCCGTGCCGCTGGTGACAAAACGTTGGATGGAAATGGACAACGCGACTGTTCTTATCGCGGCACCAGAATCGGCAGCAGATTTTTTTGATGAAGTTGGGCGGCCATTGCCTCAATGGAACGAGAAGATGTTAGATTTCCCAGGGAAAAATCAAGTGATCGGAAGCGTCACCACCGCAGCAGATGCACGCGATCTGGCGATGCAAGCAGTGAAAATCGTAGCGGAGCACGGACAAGCATCAGATCAAGTGGTGCTTGCGGCGTGCGAGCCAGCGCTTGGCAATCCTCTGAAACAATCTTTTTCTCGCTATGGTTGGTCACTTTTTGATCCAGCAGCGAATGCCATATCACTTGGCCATGCAACATGGCTCCATCATTGGCGTCGCTGGCTTGCCAAACCACGCCTTGCAGTACTGGCGGAAATTGCCGCATTTCGAGAGACACAAGCCATCGTCGGCCAAGATCATAGTCAGCAATGGATTCGCGCACTTGGGTTAATCCGCGACCAATGGCTAGCAGATTCATTAGAAGATGTGCAACGCATCGCCAATCATCCGGAAATGCGTGCACCAGAGGGAACGATGCAACTGATCGAAGTCATTTCGTGCCTACTCTCGTTGCGCAGTGAATTTCGCACTCAAGGTCTATCGCAAGGCATAAAAAGCATCACTGATCTTTGGCAGAGAGCTAATATCTTCGATGAAGCGGAGAAAATACAACTCACACAAGATGCGGCCCGTTGGGATCATTTGGTGCCAAAAATCAAACGCGGCACTGACTTTTGGCTAGAATTATTTTGCCTCAATCTCTCATCGCAAGCCCTAGAATTACCTGAAGATCGAGTGCTCGACGTTCAAGGTTGGTTAGAAATTCCCTACGATGCATCTCCACATTTAGTCATCTGCGGCATGAATGATCATTGCATTCCTGCACGCAGTGGCGGCGAACCATGGCTAGGGGAAAATGCCAGAAAGCTATTAGGTTTAATCACCGATGAACAACGTGCGGCACGCGATGCCTATCTTTTCCACTCCATGATGATGGCGCGATCGGCGGACGGACGGATCGATATCATTTGTCGGAAAGTGGACGATGACGGTAAAATTCTCCAACCATCTCGCCTACTGCTGCGCGCCCAAGGAGATGATCTCGCGGAACGTGTTGTGAAGTTATTTTCTGAGATCGAACCATCTGATGCGCATGTAACTTGGCAGCAAGACTGGACATGGACACCACGATTGATCGATGTAGGTAGAGAAAAAGATGACCATCGCCTGCTTTCAGTAACGTCATTAAAAGATTACCTCGAGTGCCCCTATCGGTTCTATCTAAAACATCCGTTAAAAATGAACCAACTTGATGGTGATCGCGCTGAGTGGGACAATCGTAATTTTGGCACCATCATGCATGAAGTTTTAGAGCAATGGGGTCGCGATCCGATTGCAAAAGATTTGACCCAGGTGAAAGAACTCACCAACTGCCTCAGCGACCTGCTCAGTGATCTCGTCAAACGTTGGTATGGCAACTCGCCCGGGCTAGCGATCACCATTCAAGCAGCGTCCTTGCAGCAACGATTCGCTTGGTTTGCGGAAGTACAAGTGGCACATCGACAAACAGGCTGGCAAATTCATGATGTAGAAAATGCATTTGAACTGCCGATGAATCATTTTGTGATCAACGGAAAAATTGACCGCATTGATCATCATCCCGAGACTGATGCTTGGATGATGTGGGATTATAAATCAGGGAGTCTCGAATCAAAAGTTGCCTCGTCGCATCTAAAAAAAATCACCAATAACACTGTATTGCCGGCGCATCTTTGTGATGATCATCGATTGTGTTATGCGCCCGATGAAAAAACTACCATGCGCTGGACCAACCTACAATTACCGCTATATTCGGCCGCAGGTCTCACGCCATCGATGGCAGGAGTCGGTTACATCGCCATGGGAGATGCCAAGGACAAGGTGAAATTCGATACGTGGGAAAACTTCCAACAATCAACCATCGATTCAGCCAAAGACTGCGCACAACTTTTGTTAGATAGAATCGCCGCGAAAATTTTCTGGCCACCTAACGAAAAAGTGACATTTGAAAATTTCGCGCTGCTCGCTGCAGGTGCTGAACTATCAGCAACGTCGCGCGAACCAGCGATACTAGAAAATTCATAATTTTGTAAGATTCCTTCTCTCCATGCGTAACTATTTCACTATGAAAAAACTCTTTCGTCTAGTTGCTGTTTTGCTCGTTTCTGGTGCTTCGCTATTCGCTGCGGATGCCGCTCCCGAAACTGGTTTTGTTTCACTGTTTGATGGAAAATCGCTCGATGGCTGGAAAATCAACCATGGCACTGATGCATTTACGATCGAAGAGGGAGCGATCCGTGCCAATGGAGATGCCACCCACTTGTTTTATGAAGGCAAAGTTAACGGCGCTAAATTCAAAAATTTTGAATTGCGCTTGGATGTCATGACTCGCAAAAATTCCAACGGTGGATTTTTCATTCATAGCGCCTTCCAACCAACTGGCTGGCCGAGTGGCTATGAAATCCAAGTAAACAACACCCAAAAAGATCCACAAAAATCAGGTGGTCTTTACAACACCGTGAAAAATCTTGAGCCGTTTGAAGATGATAAGTGGATGAAATTTGTCATCATCGTGAAAGACGGGAAAGTCACCGTAAGCGTAAACGACAAAGAATTGGTCAACTACACTACCGAAGCGGCGACCACTAAATTGCGTCCCGATGGTGGTGCATTTGCGATTCAAGCGCACGACAAAGGCAGCACCACGCTTTACAAAAACATACGTGTGAAGGTTCTACCTTAATACTGGATTGATCAGCAAGTTTCTTATCACTCTTCTATAAATTTTCGCCAAAAAAAAAGCCGCAGGATCACCTGCGGCTTTTGTAGATCTGATCGAAAGAAGGAAATTACTTCGCCTTTTTCGCAGGTGCCGCTTTGGCGCCAGGTGCTGCTTTAGCGGGAGTCGCTGCTGCTGGTTCCTCTTCTACCACGCGTGCTTTGGCAACGTGGGCCACCACTACGTCGGCGGCGTGGGTTGCTTTTACACCTTTAGGAAGAACCAATTCGCC
>CAIRGO010000025.1 GCA_903878115.1 Akkermansiaceae bacterium
AAGCTTGTCAAAACATCCCCAAACAACCATAAAACAACCAAGCGCCGGGTGTCATGAATAATGGCGCAACGACTTAACCTCTCCGGTGTCATTTTTCATTGGCTCAACACGGAATATGCGTGGTTTCTCCCATGATTGCGAGCTAGATCGTTCAGATTCATGGCGTTACCGTTTGGGAAGGCGACGGGGAGTTTTAGAAGGGCATTGGAGGCGTTTAGAAGTGATGCCGCGAAGATTACAGGGAGAATGCGCCATTTAGAGGCTTTATCAGGTGATTTAGGCAGGTTATCACGCAATCTAAACGACCGACTGTGCGATCTAGGGAGCTTACTAGGCAATTTAGACAACCGACTGTGCGATTTAGTAAAATTACTATGATATTTGGAGTTCTCACTCGGTTAGTAATATTGGCGCGATGGGTGAGTGCTTTAATGCGCTCAACCGCTGGTTTTTATTTGCAGTGAAAAAAACATCAGTTCGGGTGCGTAGTTATGGGTTGATGATGCGCGTTTTATTCTCTTTGCCATGGTTTCTCTGCGCCGCTCTGTGTGCGCAGGATTCAGGGCTGACGGGAGAGAAAATTTACGCAAAACATTGTGTCGATTGTCACGGCAAGCATGGCGAGGGAGTGAAAGACAAATGTGATGATCCTTTGCATGGCGAGCGCAGTATGGCCTCATTGACCCGCTACATTGATCGTAACATGCCTGAAGATAACGAGCATCTGGTGGTGGGAGAAGATGCTAGGAAGGTGGCGGAATACATTATGGGGGCATTTTATTCTCCTGAATCGCGGGCTAATCAAGCAACGCCAGAAATGGCTTTTGCTCGATTGACCAATCTACAATTCCGTGAGTCGGTCGCTGATTTGATTGGCAGCTTCGGAAAGCAAAATCGCCCCGGTGAGGGTCTAGGATTGAAGGCGAAGTATTTCCAATCGGATGGCATGAACAAAAAAGCTAAACAAGTGATGGAGCGAGTTGATGCGTCCATTGACTTCGATTTTGCCGAGGCATCACCCGTAGCGGGAATTAACGCAGATCAGTTCAGCATTGCGTGGGAAGGTTCACTGATGGCACCCGTCACGGGCTGGTATGAATTCAAGTTATAAACGCCAAACGGAGCGCGTTTGTATCTTAATGGGATTCTGCAGGATGGTGATGGCAACCACCGTGATGACAGTGGTGGGAAACGCCAAGAGGCCTTCATTGATTCGTGGGTTAGTACGGGTGCCAACGTTCGCGAAAGTCAGGCGCGTATTTTTTTGTTAGGTGGACGGTCTTATCTGCTAAAACTTGATTATTTTAAGTATAAAGAAAGCCGCGGGATGATTCGTCTGGAGTGGAAAATGCCACGCGAATCGTGGCAGGTGATGGCCGCTCCGTATTTGTCTCCGGCTTGGGCAAATCATGTGGCAGTTGTGAGCACGGATTTTCCTGCTGATGATGCCATTGAAGGCTACGAACGCGGCACGGGTGTCTCAAAGGCTTGGCACGAGGCCACTACAATTGCTGCGATCGAGGCATCTAGCTTGGTCGTGGGTAGCATGGGTCGTCTCAGCGGTATCAAAGAAGACGACCCCGAGCGTGAGAAAAAATTCAGGGATTTTATAGCTTTATTTGCCGAGAGAGCCTTCCGACATCCCTTGTCGGATGATATGCGCAGTCTGTATGTTGATCGAGTTTTCCAACAAGGAGTCCCCTTGGAGTAATCGATCAAACGTGCCGTGATTTTGATACTGAAATCTCCTAGGTTTTTGTATCCTGAGATCCGCAAGGAGAAAGATGAATTCACCATAGCATCACGTATAGCGCTGGGTATGTGGGATTCCATTCCCGACCAAGCATTGCTGGATGCTGCAAAATCTGGCAAATTGCGCCAGCCCGATGTCGTGCGTCAGCAGGCACAGCGCATGATGAATGACCCTCGCGCACGAGCTAAGCTGCATGATTTTTTTCTACATTGGATAAAGCTCGATGCTGAAGGTGATCTAATGAAAAATGTGGAACATTTCCCGGGGTTCGATGCAGCCCTAGTGACTGACTTACGATTTTCGTTAGATAAGTTTGTTTCAGAAATTCTATGGAGTAAAGAGTCTGATTATCGTCAACTTATGTTAGCTGACTACCTATGGATGAATGATCGACTCGCGCAATACTATCAATTATCCAAACCGCAGGGTGGGGGGTTCCAACAAGTTAAAGTGGACTCAACCCAGCGTTGTGGCGTGATCACACATCCCTACTTATTGTCAAAGTTAGCACATGAAGATACCACTTCTCCGATTCATCGCGGCGTATTCTTAACGCGCTATGTATTAGGCGGCATTCTTAAGCAACCTCCAGAAGCGATCGCATTTGAAAATCATCGCTTTGATCCAAAGTTGACGATGCGCGAAAAAATCACAGAAATGACTAAGAGTAGCAATTGCATGACTTGTCACGAGACCATCAATCCACTGGGATTTACCTTGGAAAATTTCGATGCTGTTGGACGATATCGCATCGAAGAAGGTGGTCGTAAGATTGATTCACACGCTGAGTATAATGCCATTGATGGAGATTTACTCCCATTAACAGGTGCGCGCGATGTCGCGAATCTGGCGGTCACATCTCCGAGTGCGCGAAGAGGTTTCATCCGCCAGATGTTTCAATCGCACGTATTTCACTTTTTAAAATCAATCCCACTGCACCATGAACTTGCATTCCCGTCGTCAATTTTTGCGTCACCTCGGATTATCTGCTGCGGCATTGCCGTTTTTGCCCGCATTACCTTCTTGGTCCGCGGAGCAGAAATCTAGTGCAAAGATGCAACGTATTATTTTTCTGTTCACTCCCAATGGCACCGTTCCACCAGACTTTTGGCCCGATCAAACTGGACCTGATTTTCAATTAAAACGGATTCTTACACCGTTAGCAGAGTTCAAAAAACAGATGATCACACTAAAAGGCGTTTGCAACAAAGTGAACGGCGATGGCGATAGGCACATGCGCGGTATGAGCTGTCTGTTGACTGGTGATGAACTGCTCCCCGGAAACATTCAAGGAGGCAGTGATAAGCCAGCTGGTTGGGCGCGTAATATTTCGATCGATCAAGAAATTGCCCAATTCCTGCAAGCGCGTAAGGAGAACGCAACGCGTTTTGGCTCACTCGAAATAGGCGTGGCGGTGCCGAATCGGGCAGATCCTTGGACTCGTGTCACATATGCCGGTTCTAACCAACCAGTTGCTCCTAATAGTGATCCCTACGCCCTATTCGAAAAGCTCTATGGACAGGTCAAAGATCGCGAAAATCTTGGTAGCGTGCTTGATGAAGTGAAAGATGATTTGCGCAAAATAGCGGCAAGCGTTGACCCAGCCGAACGCGAGTTGTTAGATCAGCATGCGACGTTTGTTCGTGAAATGGAGAAAGATCTGCAGAGTGCGGGCACGGCCCATTTGATCGTTCCACCACCGACGCTGGAGCAGGGAGTAGCTTTGGACAATGATGGCATTCCTAAGGTTAGCCGGATGCAGTAGGACTTGTTGGTGAATGCCTTTGCCAATGGCATGGCGCGGGTAGCAACTCTCCAATACACCAATAGTGTCGGCCAAGCTCGTATGCGTTGGTTGGATATCCACGACGACCACCACCATTTGTCACACGAGCCTGACAACAACAAAGACGCGCAGGAGAAGTTGGTAAAAATTAATACCTGGCTAGCAGAACAAGTGGCCTATCTGGCTCGCAAGCTAAAAAACACTCCTGAACCTGGCGGAGTTGGGTCGATGTTAGACCATACAACGATTGTCTGGATCAACGAATTGGGCAAAGGCAATAGTCATTCTTTGGACGATATTCCTTTCGTATTGATTGGCGGCGGTCTTGGCTTCAAGAGCGGTCAAGCGTTGAAGTTTGACCATGTGACGCACAATCGCCTATGGTTATCGATTGCCGATGCCTTTGGTCATCATATTCCCATCTTTGGACGGAAAGACTTCTGCAATGGCGGTGCGCTGGTGTTATCTTAACTAGTTTTTGTTAGCACTCTTCTAACAAGGGGAAGATGTCTTCTTTGTTTGTAGGTAACCCTAGGTGTCTGCGTGCGTAAATTTCTAACGCTTTTCTCACTTTGATGGATGTTTTTCCACCGCGCATGCCGTAGTCGTTTTCCACGGCTTGGCGTTGTGAAGCGTTTAATACGGATCGTGCTTGCAGGCGGATGGTGACGTAGGAGTTCCATGCATGATCCGCAGGGAGATCGGCATTTGCTTCGATGGGCCACTCTGCATTGCGGATGCGGGAGAGAACAAAATCACGCCAATCGGACTTTTCTTCGCACCAAGCGCGGACGTGCCAGCGGTAGCCACTATCGATGATGCGTCGCGGGTGAATTCTTCGCCACGTGGCTCCGTCTTGCGACATCGATTCATAACGAATGCGC
Organism: Akkermansiaceae bacterium; assembly: GCA_903878115.1. Lineage (GTDB taxonomy): Bacteria > Verrucomicrobiota > Verrucomicrobiia > Verrucomicrobiales > Akkermansiaceae > UBA956. The sequence continues at coordinate 4,424 of CAIRGO010000025.1, forward strand.
ATACTGCCATTGCGTAGAATGGCCATGAATACTTTTCTCATCACCGAGTCATCGATTTTACGCGCGGGTAACTCTTGTAATAACCGAACAATGCAGCCGTTAGCCGCGGGCATGGCTACGGCATTTTCGTCGTTCAGCCATTGACGCACAGCTAGTTCTGTATCTGGTTGCCCTAGCACACAGGTCATTGATTCCGAGGCCTCGTAGCGTTTGAGCCGTAAATTATAAACCAGCGCGCCGGGGTTTAACTCAACATAGCACTGCATATCAGAGGAAGCCTGCGCCAAGGACACACCGAACACTCGGCTGAGATCTTGGCGATTGACGATACCTCTCCACCATGCGCATCGCTCGATAAAGCGAAGCCGCTCTTGTGCTGCCCAGTTTTGATCATTCGTTTTATTACTCATGTGCGTTTTAGTTGTCAGGAGCTATTTTTTCACAATACAGATTAGTTAGCAATTCTTAAATTAATATTTTTCTGACTTTTTGGAGATTTGATCATGGTTCAAATCTGTCACTTGCCAATTCGCTATTTGCTGAGTAAGGTCACCACGTTTGCGGATGATACAAGGGGTGGAAAAAAACGTATACTGGCTCTCGATGGTGGCGGGATCAGAGGTGTCTTTACGATTGAGATTCTCGGTCGCATGGAGCAACTGCTACGCGAGCATTTTGGACGTCCGCAGATGGTGCTGGCGGATCATTTTGATTTGATAGCTGGCACGAGTACGGGTGGAATTATCGGTTCCTTTCTTTCTTGGGGCGAGCCAGTGGACAGTGTTCGCAAACTATACGAAGAAAATACGGGTGCGATGTTTTGCAAAGCGCCATGGTGGAAGTTACGCGGTGGCTTGTTTGATGCAAAAAACCTATCGGTATTTTTGCGAGAGTTTTTTGTGGAAACCGACGGTTCATTATCGGTGACGGGAACGCAGCGGCTAAAAACGATTATGTTGTTAGTGATGCGAAATGCCAGCACAGGATCGGCATGGCCAGTGACCAATCATGCAGGGGCAAAATACAATACGCGGCAGTGAGATGATGGCACGGTGAATTCCGAATGTAATTTGGATTTTCCGCTTTGGCAATTGGTCCGTGCTAGTGCAGCGGCGCCGGTTTATTTTCCGCCTGAGGAAGTGATGTTAGGTGGTAAAGTTCACTCGTTCATTGATGGTGGAATTACTGCGTATAACAATCCAGCATTGATTGCTTACTTGATGGCGACTCTTCCTTGCTATGGAATCAATTGGGAATCGGGTGAGGAGAGTATGCAAATTGTATCGATCGGCACAGGGATCACGCGCACTAAGGTGAGCGAAGTGCTTCGACGATACTTGAGTGCGCTGAGTTACGCGGCGATCGTCCCGAGCGGCTTGATGGACTCGATTTCAAAAGAGCAAGATTTAGTGTGTCGTGTGCTAGGCCGCTGTCTGCATGGGAGTCCTATCGATTCTGAAATTGGAGACATGATCGGTCATGGTGGCACAAAGTCATTTACCTACGCGCGTTACAATCGTGAATTTAGCCACAAAGAAGTATCTGAAGTGGAAACGAAAGTTGGCGGAAAATTTGCTCTCGATAACCTCCGCATGCGCGACTACCTGATTGAGGCAGGAATAGACTATGCCGATCATGTGAAACTAGAACATTTTATCTAACGTATATTTGCTATGATGTCTCATTTTTTTAATCGATTTACGACTTTTCTTGTTCTGTTGATTGCCGCCGCATGTTGTTCCTGCGGGGTGCTGCAAAACTCTGGCAGCATGATTCATCGTGACGAGCAGGTTTCACCTATCAACCAAGCCATTGATGGTGTTCCGATGTCTGCTAGCGCAACCAGTCAACAAATCGCTGTCTACAACGCTAGTGTGCGACAGTTGTTGGAAAAAATTCTTCATGGCTATAAGCCCGAAAACATGCGCGGTGCGCTTGTTGTGGATCGGCAAAAAATCATCATCGATGCTGGGCGTGCAGAGTTATTGCAGCTCAATCCTGCGTTATTCGATGACATTGAAATCATCAACAAGGTAGACGGTCGGAATCAAATTTCGTATCCGGTGGTGCATCAAGGAATGGGAATTCCCTTGGTATGCGTTCAGAAATGCCGAACTGTAAAAGCATCAGGAAAAAAATTATTTCCTTTGAATGGTCGACACCTACCCGCGACAGCAATGATTGATCGCGCTTCGAATGGTGATTTGATTTTGCGTTTACATCATACGCGCAACGTGCAGCAAATCAGCATTCGTGGGCGTGAGCGAGAATTGGCTTATGATTTATCAACGCCTCTTCATCGCAGCATGGGCGAAGGGATTATGCATGATATGGCATTGCGGGGATTGTTGAATTCTGACCGCTATTTAGAAGATACAGGCATTTATTTGCCCGATGTTTATGATCCTGCGAAAATACCAGTTGTTTTTGTGCATGGACTAAAGAGTGATCCTCACATTTGACAAAATTCGATGAATGAAGTTCTGCGTGACCCTGAGCTGAGGAGTAAATATCAATGCTGGTATTTTCTCTATCCCACTGGATTGCCGGTTTATGCGTCGGCAGAGAAACTGCGACGCATGCTTTACATCGCACGTGATCATTATGATCCCCAGCATAATAATCCGCAGATGCAGCGCATGGTTCTCGTGGGTCATAGCATGGGCGGACTACTGAGTCGCATGCAAGCCATTGATAGTGGCATGAACATCTACGATGCCTTTTTCACGAAGCCGTTGGATCAATTGAAGCTTAAGCCGTTGACCAAGCGATTGATCTCCGAGGCGATGATTTTCGATCGTGTGCCTTTTGTTTCTCGCACTGTCTTTGTAGCCTCGCCCCATCAAGGAAGTTCGGTGGCGGAGATTCCAGTAGTGCGTGCGTTTAGTCTATTAGTCAATCCCACTACGTCTCTGGATGCTGTAACGCTCGATGTGCGCATGAATGCCAGTGCGGAATTGAATCCTGACTTGTGGAAATTTAACAATTTAGGTTGTCGCAGCACGCAAACGTTATCACCATATCATCCATTGCTACGAGCGATCAAAAAATGCCCGATGCAAGTTCCTTATCATTCGATCATCGCAGCTCAGAAACCTGATGAACAACTCTGCGATACTTCGGATGGCGTGGTTGCCTATTGGAGTTCACATGTGCCGGGAGCGGTATCGGAAAAAATCAAACATGGATCGCATAGCTGTACGAAGCTGCCAGGAGTTTCAGAAGAAATCCGCAGAATCTTAAAACTGCATCTTAAGAAATAAACATTGCAGCGGCTATTTTTTCTTTGTCGCTTTTTTTGCGAGAGCAGGAATGTCTGAAAATTGATCGATGAAATGTTCGGCCTGTTTTTTTACTGACTCGCGTGTGATCACTCCACCGTAACCGATGAACAGATCTACTTCATCGAGTGTTTCTAAGTCCGATATTCCATCGCCTACCATCAACGTAGTTTTGGGAAGCATAGCGGATTTCCATTCACGAATGATTTCTGATTTGCCACCATTTCGCGTAGTCGGGTAGTCATTCCCGTAACCTGCGTATTGTCCGTCAGCTGTGTGATGAAGCGGCACGGCTTCTACGAAAGGAATGCCTAACATGTCGGCCAGTGGTTGGATGAGAGACGCAAAGCCACCACTGAGAATTACGATCGTCCAATCATCGTCACGCAGGCTTTGCAGAGTGGGCTTCACACCTTCTACGATGTGATCTATGTAAGATTGCGCCACGGCATCGCAAATACTTTTATCAGGACGAATGATTTCCATGCGACGCGGAAATACCTCATGCAGAGGAATTTCACCATTCATCGCAGCATTTGTTAGATCGACTACTTGTTGAAAAATCTCAGGTCCTTTGGCGCGAGCGAGTTCATCAATCCCCTCGATACTTGATAGTGTGGAGTCGCAATCAAAGAATAGGATTTTGCCGCGTTTGCGTTGGGGTGGCTCAATAAAAACAGGGGTGTCAAGTGGTGTGAGGTCGAACAATTCTAGCACGTCAATATTTGCCATGCGAATGCAGCCATGACTGGCTGGAACACCTAACAATTCTTCATGATTGGTGCCGTGAATGTAAATGCAGCGATCATAGGAGTTTTTATTTAACGCTTCCATGCCCTGCAAACGGAGGATGCGTGAAGTGATCAAATCGCCATCATCGGAGCTTTCTGATGTCCACATTCCTGCGGGAATTCGTTCCTTGAAAATCGTGCCCAGTGGTTGTTCGTAGCCGATTTTTTCACAAATCGTAAGTTGTCCTGTAGGCGTGCGGTAGCTGCCATTGCGAAAGCCAACACCCTTAGCAGAAGAGGAAATCGAGTATTCACGGACAACTTCATCACCATCAAACAAGGTGAGTAGTTGTAGGTCGATGGAGATATGGATATTCACGGATGTTGAGAAAAGAGAGTGATAATCTTTGATCCGAATTTGTTATTATTGTAAGTTATTTATCCTAGCACGTCGTCCATGGCATCGATGAGCTCTTGCATCGTGGAAGTGGTTTCATTGCCCATGTTTGAAATGCGGAAGGTGATTCCTTTGATCTTTCCGTATCCGCCGTTGATGAGGAAGTTGTGTTTGGTTTTGAGCGTTTTAATGAACGCGGATTGATCAAAATCGGTAGGTGTATGGAAGCAGCTCAGTGAGACAGAGCGGAAACCTTCAGGAGCAAAGTGTTGGAAGTTGTGGCGGGCAGCCCAATCGTGGATCATTTTATTATTGCTACGATGACGAGCGAATCGATTTTCAAGGCCTTCCGCTGCAATAGTTTGTAGCATGTCTTGCAGTCCGAATATTAGCGAAATCGCGGGCGTGGATGGCGTATTGTTGGAGGCCGCATTTTTTTCAAATTCGAGGAAGTCAAAGTAGTATCCACGATCTTTGCTGGCTTTAGCTCGTTCTAACGCGGCAGGTGAAATGGCAAAAATTGTTAGACCTGGCGGCAATGCCATGGCTTTTTGCACTCCAGCTAATAAAACATCGATGCCGAGTTCATCCATCGCCAGCGGCACGGCGGAAAACGATGAAACACAATCGACGATGAGCAATACATCGGGAAATGATTTGACCACTTTGGCAATTGCGCTGACATCACTCATGACGCCCGTTGAAGTTTCGTTGTGAATGAAGGTTACGGTGTCAAATCCACCTTCGGCAAGTTTGGCGCGCACTTGTTCAGGGTCGATCGCTTGGCCCCATTCCATCTGGATTTTTTCTGCTTCTTTGCCACATTTTTTCGCCACATCCAGCCACTTGTCGGAAAATGCTCCATTGCATAGCGTGAGAACTTTTTTTTGTGTTAGATTGCGCAGCGCCGCTTCCATAACACCCCATGCCGAGGAAGTGGAAAGAAAAACTGGGCGAGAGGTGCCCGCGAGTTGTTGGAGAACTGGTTGAGTGGAGGCGTAGAGAGCTTCGAATTCGGATCCGCGGTGACCAATCATCGGACGCGACATCGCCGCGTAGGTTGCTTGTGAAACATCGATGGGACCCGGAATGAATAATTTTGGTGTGGACATAAGTGTTGAGGAAATAATTTGGTCGAAGATGTCAGTATTGTCAAAGAATGATCATGCCATGCTTAGGAATTTTTCTTTCGTCATTATGGTATTTGTTGCTCCATCCATTGTGAGAGGATTTCCACGGCAGCCGCTTGATCGATGATATTTTTTTGTTGTTTGGCATTGCGGCCTGCATCGTGCAGTTTTGCCGCTGCGGTGCTTGTGGTATAAGCTTCGTCGATGAAGTGCATTGGCATTTCTGGCAGCGTGAGTTGCAGTTCTTTGGTGAAATGGCGCACTTTTTGCACCGAATCTCCTTCTCGGCCATCGAGATGCAGCGGCAGTCCAATCACCAGACAGCGAATTTGTCGAGCCTTGACGAGTTCATTAATACGCGTAATCGCATCAGTTTTCTGCCGATGTATCGTCTCCACTGGATGAGCCATAATGCCTGCGGCATCGGAGGCGGCGATGCCAATGCGTGCGTCTCCATAATCAATGCCCAATGCAGGGTGGGGGAAGTGATGAGGAGAAATAGTCACGAATTCCGTTAGAGTAAATTTTTCGGCAAAATATCCGCGAGTTTTTTGATCGCGTCGGCTTGATGGCGATTGGCAATCAGTAAGGCGTCTTCCGTTTGCACGATGATCAGATCATCCACGCCGAGAAGAGCGATGTGAGAATTTTTCCGAGCGTTGAAAACGATGTTGTTTTCTGAATCGATGTGAGAAATCGGCTGGTTGGTGGCGTTTTGATTGCCAACATCGGGAAGATATTTGGCAATAGAAATCCATGAACCGACATCGTCCCAATCGAATGTCGCTTCGATGTTTAAAACGCGGCGGGCTTTTTCCATCAAGGCGTAATCGATTGATATCGGTGTTAGGTGAGGGAATTGTGACTGAACAGTGGAAAGCAGATTCGGCGAGTGACGTAGTTCAGAAATAAAATGAGCCAATTGTGGTGCTTGCCGCGACAGTTCCGCGATCACGGTTGGTAGAGACCAGACAAACATTCCTGCATTCCAAGAAAATCCGCCTTGGGCAAGGAATTGTTCAGCTAGGTCTGCGCTTGGTTTTTCACGGAAACGTTTTACTTCGAAGGGTGTATTTTCGCAGTCGAGACCCACGATGGATGATCGTTCTCCGCGCTCAATGTATCCGTAAGAAGGGCATGGCCATGTGGGTTTGATGCCAATGGTCACTAAGCCATCGCAGTGTGCGGCTGAAGAAAGTGCATCGCGCATGACGGATTGAAATGCAGCAACATCAGTGATCAGTTGATCAGAAGGCAATACGATCATCAACGCTTCTGGATCACGCGCGGCGATGAGGCCAATGCCGAGGGCGACCGCAGGAGCTGTGTCGCGTTTTGCAGGCTCGGCAAAAATATTTTCTGCTGGCAGCATCGTGGCGATCTCGCGAACGCTAGAGACTTGTTTTTCATTAGTGAGAATGAGGATATTCTCTGACGGTACTAATCCATCGAGTCGTGAAATGGTCTGATTCAACAATGTGCCAGTATCAAAAAGATCTAACAATTGCTTTGGTTTTGCGTCGCGGCTCAGCGGCCAAAAACGAGTTCCTGAACCGCCTGCGAGTATAAGCGCATAAATATTTTGTTTTGCCACGCGCCGAACATAATCAAAAAGCTAGGAGAATAAAGGGTAAACATTCGTAAAATTGGCATTGATTTCTATGGCGTATCGCACACTCTCAGGCATGCGCTCTTTACTATTGCTGCTTTCGTGTCTCACAGGCTTTGCGATCGCTGAGGAAAAATCCTCTCGTCCCAATATTGTCTTTATTTTTTCAGATGACCACGCGCTTTCCGCGATTTCCGCGTATGGCGGTGCCTATAAAGAAGTAGCACCTACACCTAACATTGATCGCATTGCCAAAGAAGGTGCATTATTTCGTCGCTCATTTTGTGCAAATTCCATCTGCGGTCCATCGCGCGCCTGCATCATCACCGGAAAGCATTCGCATAAAAATGGCTATCTTAGTAATGACTTTGATACCTTTGACGGGACTCAAAACACGATGCCAAAAATTTTGCAGCAGTCTGGTTATCAAACGGCTCTTATCGGGAAATGGCATTTAATTTCCAAGCCGCAGGGGTTTGACTATTGGAATATTTTGCCAGGGCAGGGGAATTATTACCAACCTCAATTCATCACGGAACAGGGGGTGAAAAAATATGATGGCTATGTCACGGATTTGATCACTGATATGTCGCTCGATTGGTTGAAAACAGGGCGTGATCCGAAAAAGCCATTTTTACTGATGTGCCAGCACAAAGCTCCGCATCGGAATTGGACTCCAGCAATGCGCCACGTAGGACTTTTTCGTGATCAAAAAATGCCGCAACCTGCGAGTTTATTCGATGATTATCAAAACCGCAGTGTCGCATTGCCAAAGCAGCAAATGAGCGTGGCTAAAAACATGTCATGGGGCAATGATATGAAATTTCATGGAGAAAATTTATTCCCTAACTATTTTACTGCTGAAGGACAAAATGGCGAATTTGCACGGATGACCGATGCTGAGAAAAAAACCTGGGATGCCGCCTACGATCCAGAAAATGCAGAGTTTATTCGCATGATGAAAGCTGGTGAATTGAACGAAAAACAAATCACCGAATGGAAATTCCAACGTTACGTGAAAGACTATCTTCGCACCGTGCGCGCTGTAGATGAATCTGTCGGGCGAGTATTAGCTTACCTTGATGAATCCGGGCTTTCGAAAAATACGATTGTGATTTACTCCGCTGACCAAGGATTTTATCTTGGCGAACATGGCTGGTATGACAAGCGTTGGATGTTTGAAGAATCATTGACGATGCCATTCATCATCCGCTGGCCAGGAGTTGTGAAGCCGGGTAGCAAACCAGATGCACTCATCCAAAACATTGACTACGCTCCTACATTCCTTGACATCGTTGGCGCCAAAGCACCTGATGCGATGCAGGGAAAAAGTTTCCTTCCCGTTCTTCAAGGGAAATCTAACGAAAACCACGAAGCGATTTATTATGCCTACTATGGTGAAAACACTCACAATGTTGCCGCGCATGACGGTATCCGCACCGCAACGCACAAACTGATGTATTTTCCTGCTACGAAAGAATGGAATTTGTTTGATTTAGAAAAAGATCCTCAGGAGATGAAATCTGTGCACGCGGATCCTGAATACGCCTCGACTTTTGAATTTCTGAAAAAAGAATATGCCAAGATGCGCGCCGATTATGAAGTGAATGACGCCACTGTCCCGGCCCATCGACTCAAAGAAGCATGGTGGCCCAAACGCCACAAAGAAAAAATTGCGCAGAGTAAAAAAGAGGGGAATCCAGACATCGTATTCCTCGGCGACTCGATTACACAAGGCTGGGAAGAGAAGGGCAAAGCAGTCTTCGATCAACATTTCGGTAAATACAAAACACTAAATCTTGGATTTTCTGGCGATCGCACTCAGCATGTGTTATGGCGTTTTTATAATGGTGAATGGGAAAACTTGCAGCCAAAAGTGGTGAGTTTGCTGATCGGCACGAACAATACTGGTCATGTAAAACAAGCCCCTGCTGAAACAGCACAGGGAGTGAAAATGATCATCGATTTTATTCGTGATCGATCACCGCAAACGAAAATTATTCTCAACAACGTCTTCCCACGTAGTGCTAGTAAAGACGACGAAATGCGCAAACTCAATGATGAGGTGAATCGACTATGCGCGCCTTATGCCGATGGAAAATCAGTATTCCTTCTCGATATGAGCAAAGATTTCCTTCAAGCCGATGGCAGCCTTGCAAAAGATATGATGCCAGACCTGCTTCATCTCAATGCCACAAGTTACGAACTATGGGCGAAAGCGTTAGACAAAAAAATGCAGGAAATCGGAGTAAAGTAAAGTTTGTCCCTACGTTAGCAGATGCCCTAAATATTGCGTGGTATTCTAAAATTGCGTGCCGTGGATGCATAAAATAATCTTGACAAGGCGAGGTGGAATCATATGTTGGTTTCACAGTCATCCCACAGCCTGAGCAAGAAGCTGCGTAAGACTTGAACTACCAAGGCTTAGGTTTCGTTTTGGAAGAATGGCGATTGCGAGTTTTTTTCTCTGATCTGGGTTTATTCTGATTTTAC
>CAIRGO010000026.1 GCA_903878115.1 Akkermansiaceae bacterium
GCCATCCTGAGGCTTCACTTTTGAGTCGGGTGAGAAGCTCAGCGCCTACTCCTTGTTGATCGATTTTTTGACGCGGTCTGGACATGCATGACTATTGCAGACTTTAACAATTCCGACAAGGTAATTATTTAAATGGTATAAGGCCTCCTTTTTAGCTTCGTCAATGCTGCTGAACATTTTGCGCATCCTGCGGCCATCCCTGTAGAAGCTGAGAGTGTAGCGGATTCGCCCTTTTGATTCAGTGCGATAGATGGGGACCACGGCAGATCCTGATTTGACCTTGAGAAAAGGCCCAACCTTCTTGGCCCGCCCCTTGGGGGCAGTGGTTCCCACATTTGTCGCCATTTTGTCGCCACCCTCGTTCATGCGAGTGTGGGACGTGTCAACAACATTATGATTACAACTACTTTCCCCTTGATTTGAAAGGGAAAGTGCTCGAAAGGTGACTCGAACACCCACAGATTTCTCTACTAGATCCTTAGTCTAGCGCGTCTACCAATTCCGCCATCCGAGCTTGATGTTTACCGCGACTTGCGCCGCGGGGCGGCGATAAAAGAGAAAATTTTACTCATTGGCAAGTAAATCTTTATGAAATGTTGAATTTAGTAAAAAAGACTTTTTTATCGACCGTTGAATTTTTTATAAAAAAGTTTTCAGGATAGCTTGACAAGTTGCTGGCGATTCCTATGATTCGCCTCCCGCGCGTTGGAAACGCGTTGGAATTATCGATATGAAACCAAATCTTCATCCTAACTATAATCCCGTTATCTTCGTTGACATGACGACGGGCGCTCGTGTTGTCACTCGCTCCACCAAATCATCGGATCGCAAAGAAGTGATCGATGGCGTGGAACACTCCATCATTTCCGTTGGTATCACTTCTGATTCGCATCCGTTCTTCACTGGACAGAAGCAATTTGTTGATACCGAAGGTCGCATCGACAAGTTCCAAAAGCGTTTCGGCGCACCTGTCCGTCGCGCCGGCAAGCCAAAGCTATAAGTTTTGGCCTGGGAACTTTCCTAGATCATTTTTTTCATTGTTGTTTTTACCACCTGTCTCATTTACGTGAGTCAGGTGGTTTTTTTGTTACCTTTGTCGGAGCTCGCGGTATTTTATCATCGCCATTACTAACGCGTTCCCATAGAAGATAGAGAATGCCTTCAACGAAAGAACGATTGCTCCAAGCAACTGCCAAAATATCCGACTCTGGTCATCAGCGGTTTATCGTTCAGTTGCAGAAATTTTTTAGCTGTCTGGAAACAGCTGCAGTGTCTGATCATCCAGCGGCAGGATTGTATCAATCGTCAGCGCGGCAATGGTTGTTTTACCTGCAAGCGCTTTGCCGTGTGTATAAAAAAGTTCAGGATGACGATTTATTCGAAGAACTGGCTGAAGCGATCAAATTGTTGGAAGATCAGCTCGGTGCCATTGACTACTGGGATGGCTGGATCAAAGAGTATTCTGTGAATGCCACTTTCCCGCCCTTGTTGATGGACGCCTTAAAGCATCACAAAGAACTCGAACTGCAGCAATTGGCTGAATTGTTAGAAAAAGGAAAGTGGATCGCCAAAGATTTTGCACAGATCCGTGACATGATGGATTCGTTAGAAAAAGTCGATTGGCACAAAGCCAACAAAGATCGCAAAAAAATTGCCGAATTCCTTGCTAAGGAAATCGAGAAGATCGAAGACATGTATCACAACGGCGAAATCGACTTCCAAGAGTTGGAAACAGGTGTTCACGAGCTGCGCAGAAAACTTCGTTGGATCAGCATTTATGCTCAAGCGCTGGATGGCCTGCTACAACTTAAGGATGTTCCCAAACCCGCGGCACTTTATCAAAAATACATGACGGATGCTATTGTCAAGTCGCCCTTCAATCGCATGCCGATCGCGCCATCGGGCATTGAACCGATCTATCTCACAACGCCAAATTTTTTCGCGCTCAGCTGGATCATTTCACAAATCGGTTCGATCAAAGATGAAGGGCTTAAAGAAGAAGCGTTGTTAGAAATTGTCACAGAAACAAAAATCGCCACAGGTGCGGCCGCGAAAAAATTGATCGCCCAGTTCATTCCGAAAGCATCGCACACCTTGGCTACAATCCCCGCAACGGTTGAAGCGATGGCGCGCGTATTCATTGATGATGATAAAATTCTCCACCGCTTGCGTGATGATTTTGAGGCGGTGTGATTCATTGCGTAACCATCTGCATATTATGTTAGATTAGCGCAATGCTAAAATCCACTCAGACAAAAACATCAATGAATGGTTGCAGAACTAACGAATTAACGTTGCATTAGGCTTGCTCTTGCTTGCTTCAAACAATTTGCCATCGCACAGATACCAGCCAGTAAAGCCGCGCCAACGCGCTACGCCATTCGCATCGGTGGTGACGGTAACTTCAGTGCGCCATTTTTTGCCGATCCATTCTTCGATAATTTTTCCACGTTGGCGAATGCTCCAATCTTTATTCCATGAAGCCGTCTCTGGACGCCAGTGCGAGCCCTCCCAAAACCCCCAATAAACAAAACTATCATAAGCGGGATCACTAAAACAAGCGATCAACAAATCGCGAGTGAAGTCGGCAGCAAGTTCTTCATCGTGGTCCGTGACGATATCAAACTCTGTGATCGCTTGTCGCGGAACAATTTCTGCATACTTATGGGTGACTTGTAAAACGTGCTCCATGGAGGGCAGATAGCTTTCGTGAAAATGCGCTTGATTGCCTAAGCCAGCTACCGTGAGCCCTGCATCGTTGAGTTGTTTAATGTAGCGATAGGTTTCATCATGCTGTGGACCAGGTCGAAAAACTTGATCTTCATTCACGAAGAATGGTTTTTTGCTAATGCCGCGTGCGAGTCGAAAAATATCACGATCTAACGATTCTAATCCCTGCCGTTTATTCAGTAGGTCGGCACCTTCCCAGGCGATGGGGTGATTGATGACATCCCATTCACAAACATGCTCGTCAGCAAAAGCGATGCGTTGCTTGGCGGAAGTCATAAAATGTTCCCTGATTTGTTCATTATCGGTGATTTTTGCTAGGTTCGGAGGGGTGGCCACCTGCATTAAGTAATGACCACGTAGGCGAATTTTTCGCTGCTCTAACCAATCAAATGCAGTCGTCATATCCGCATTACGTTTCGCTTGCTGATTGGAGGGCTTATCTTGTGCCCAGTTGAAATCCTTGAGGTCATTTTCAAATACGACGATGCTAAAATAGCGGTCAACAATTTCGCGCATTTTTTGTCCATCCGTAGAGGGATCGACGAACCATTTCACTGGCACAGCTGAGCCGAAGCCAAATTCGTTGCGCGATAACGAAAGAGTTACTTTCTCATTGGCTAACGGTTTTCCTGCCGTATCTTGCAGAGTGATACTGAGGTCAGCTTTACGGATTTTTTCAATGCGAGCGAGAGCTTCTTGGCGCCATGGCGCATCAACTTCACGTCCGGGATAACTGCGGCGAATCCTTGGGAAATTTGTCACATCCGTTGCGGCGGGATAGCGGAAAAGTTTGATGCTCGCGATCTCTATGCGTTGTTTTTTTTGGCCAGTGAGACAAGCGAAAGCTGCCTCGCCATCTGCTGCATCTGCATTTGCCGTGAAGCTCAGCGGATAATCTTGCCACGTTGATGAAATTTCAATTCTCGTATCTGAGCCCAGCGACGTGTATGGCGCTTTTTTTAACTGGAGTTTCGCGACCATCGCTCCTGCTGACGCATCATCAGTAATGGCCCGCGCTTTGATTACTGCAAAGATGATTTCTCCTTTTTTCACCTCGCCACCAGATTGGGAAAACTGTGCGTTAAATGGTTTCGCGGGATTAGCGACAGTAACATCGACGAAAATACCTTCTTCTGTTAGTTTTCCTGATTTACCAAAGTCAGCGTTCACATAACGCTGAATCGTAGTATCGTGATTCCATGCTTCGCCACCCGCTGGGATTTCTACGGCATAGCCGACATAAGCACTTAGTAAAAATCCGCAAAGAAATTTCGTTATCATAGTTTCTGTCGCATTGGACAAGAACGTGGAGGCTGACGCAAGTGAACTCAGTGTCATGAATTTTGCCATGTTTACATTCTACTATATTTATCGAAAAAGAACTTTTCTTTTCGTGGAAGAATGTGAAAATATTGTCCGTAATTCTCTATTAGAAAGAGAAATATCGTTTTTTATTACCTATGAAAATCATCCATCACCTCGCCCTTATTGCTGCCGTTTCATTTGCTACAGTTCATGCCGATCCGATTCCGGAAAACCTCCTTCAAAATGGTTGGTTCATCGGGGCGCAAGCATACACTTTCAAGGAGTTCACCGCCTTCGAGGCGATTGCCAAGACCAAGGAAGCTGGCGGCAATATGATCGAGTTCTACCCTGGGCAAATTCTTAAACCAGGTTCTACGGTAAAAGTGCATCACACCATGGATCAAGCCGCGATGGATGAGCTCAAAGCTGAGTGCACCCGTGTAGGTGTGCGCGCTGTGAACTATGGAGTTGTCGGTGCGAGCAACGCTGAGGAAGTAAAAAGCATCATGAGCTTTGCGAAAAAAATGGGACTCTATTCGGTCTGCACCGAATCCACCGAGCAAATCGCCGCATGGGAAGCGAACGCCAAAGAGTTTGATATGAAGGTAGCATTTCATGAACACGGCGGTTCGATGGACAAGCCAAATTACAAAGTCTGGAACCCGCTCTACATTCTTGGTGTGGTGGAAAGTCGTGACCACCGCGTGGGTGCCTGTGCAGATCTTGGCCACTGGTGCACTTCTAATCTCAAACCAGTGGAGTGCCTGCGTATACTCAATGGTCGCATCATTAGTGTGCATCTTAAAGATAAGCAAACATATGGCCCTTCACCTGTCGTCGTCGCTGGTAAGGGAGTGGTCGATATTGCGGCTTGTTTGGAAGAATTGAGAAAACAAAAATTCAATGGACATATTTCCATCGAGCACGAAAACGACTGGAAAGATAACGTGCCTCAGGTGCGCGCTAACATCGATTTCATCAAAGCTCACGGAAAGTGAGTCGAGAGGAATTTAGTCGGCATAAAATGACGTCCATCTCGTTGATCATTACGGCGCGGTGAAGCCCGCACCGCGATGAATTGCATCGATTACTTCTTGAGCACTTTCGAATTGATAATCAGGCTTCAGTGCCAGTAAGGCATCTCGATCGTGATAGCCCCAAGTAGCCGCTGCAGCTTGCGTTCCTAATGCTTGAGCGGTTTGCAGATCCATTGTGCTATCGCCTAACAATACGCACGTTGCTGCGGGTAGTTGCCATTGATCGAGAATTTCTTGCAATCCCGCAGGGTCTGGTTTGTGAGGAATCCCGATACGTTGGCCGATGATGTGATCAAACATTTCCGGGAAAAGATATTCTACAATCTCTACGGTAAAGGCGTGTGGTTTATTAGATAACACTGCCAGTCGTGCGCCTTGCTTCTTTAGGACATCCAGCAATTCGTGGATGCCTTCATAGACATCGGTACCCTCGTTCCAGCGTAGAGCGTAATCGTCGCGGAATAGTCGCAAGACTTCAGCACGTTCCTCCTCATTTGCCTCGGGTGTGGCGCGATGGATCAACATTATGATGCCATCGCCGATGAAACTGCGCACTTCGGCTGACGAATAGGTGGAGCGTCCGCAAGCAGCTAAGGCGCGATTAAGGCTACCAGCAATGCCGGGAAGGGAATCAACTAAGGTGCCGTCCAGATCAAAAATCCAGCCATGCTGCTGAGGTGCTCGGCTCACGAGATGGTAATCAAAAAGCCGAGATTAAAACCCGATTAAGGTAACGAGTTCTGAATCAGAAAATTCATTCAGGTGATCAGTTGCGACTAACAAAAGTTCTTGGCTGGCCACTTCATCGAGTTGAGAAAACACCTCTGTTTCAACTGGAGTTAATGTCGAAATTTGGGCGACCTCAGTAGATTTTGGCAAATAAAACAAAGCACATGAGATGGCGACGAGCGCCGCGGCCGCACTAGCACGCATCCAGATGGGTAGTAATAAAGCGCGCTCCCACCAAGGTTGAGGAGACTCTTGTTGGCGAACGGCACGCAATACCCGATCAGCAAATTGTGGGCTCACTTGCACAGCAGGTGATTTCCGTAACAAATCCCAAACGGGATCTGCGGCGAGCTCATCTTGTTTTGGTACTTGTTGATTTTTGCTGTTCATCGGTTTACCTCCTGCACTTGATCAAACAACGAATGCCCCGAAAAGTCGCGTAAAAATTACTTTTATTATAAAAAATTACGCTGCTTGACGTAATAATGCAACCAGCACTCCTTGAACGATCAATTCGCGGGCGGGAATCAGGTCGGGGAAGTTTTTATTTTCCGCATGCAAAAATGGTTTCCCGTTTTCAACTAAATAGCGCTTCAATGTGGTCTCTCCATCGATCAAGGCCGCTACAACATCGCCATGGCGTGGCTCGCGAAATTCCATAATAACTACATCGCCATCGCAAATGTGAGCGTCGACCATCGATTCGCCGCGGACTTTGAGGGCAAAAGTGCGAGCCGAGCGCTGAATGCCCAACGAACGGATATCGATCGAGAGACAGCCTTCTTTCTCCGGCGTGGTATCGTCGCCGTAGCCTGCGGCAATACGTCCGTAGATCGGTATATCGACAATTTCTTCGCGATCCAACTCATCAGGGAACGCGACGGCGCGTGCCTTGCCTGGCAGTCGCTGAATGGCACCTTTTTTTTCTAATGCACGCAAATGACTCATCGCCGCCGTTTGACTGGCGAAGCCAAAATAATGCTGCAATTCTCGCGTCGAAGGCATGATGCCAGTCTTACGCTGAGAATTTTTCAAATAATCCAGGATCTCCTGCTGACGTTTCGTTAGTGTTTGTGAGCTCATCTGATGAACAGTGTTCGAGAGAACAAAACACTTTCTTGCGGTATCGACAAGAAAAAAATTCAGAAAATTTGCGGAGTTAAAAAATTCTGTTATGATCACCGCGCGATGAATCATCAGTTATGGTTAGAAGATGTGTTGAAAGAATTCCAGTGTCAGACCGGCACGATTCACCGAACTGCGCCTGACGGCCAGCATCTCAGTCTCGTTTTTCAAATCGGTGTTCCAGAAATATTGCTCGATAAAATTTCCTACATTCCCTTCGGAAAAGGAATTGCTGGAGCGGCCGCAGAAAAACGAGAGCCCATTGAGTTGTGCAATCTGCAACAAGATCTCGGTGGCGTGGCGAGGCCTGACGCGCGAAAAACGAATGTCTCTGGCTCACTGGCTGTGCCGATCTTTTCCGCTGACAGCACGCGTGTGATCGGTGTGGTTGGTGTTGGCATGATGAGCGCGCATGATTTTACTTGTGAAGAGAAACTTCGATTGTCGCAAAAATCAATTGAGTTGCGCGAAGAATTCGATACTCAGGGTTGACCTTTACTGTAGTCCTGCTAGGCTTTTTGCATGAAAGCCGAAGACGCTGCAAAAAAAGTTCTCGATACCATGCTCGGCCACCTAGGTTTTACCGCTACGATTGAGCTGGAACAAGAGGAAGAAGGACCGTGCCTACAAATCAACATGGCGCAGCCAGAGAGCATTATTGGCGACGATGGCGATCGATTGGATGACCTTCAATATCTCGTTAACCGTTTGCTGCGCAAACACTACGAAGATGCACCACGCATCAAAGTGGACTGTGCACATTTTCGCAGAATACAGGAGGAAAAATTAAAGGCTGAAATCAGTAGTCTTGCTGAGCGTGTGAAGGCGAATAATAAGCCGTTTCAAATGCGCCCGCTTAATGCTTACTATCGTCGCTTAGTTTATCAAGCTGTGCTTGCTCATCCTGAGATCGAAGCGCATTCTCCTGATGGCACATCGCGGCTGAAGCGCATCACTCTCTCGCTCAAATCAAACTAACAAAACGATATGAAAAGATTGTTCTTTAACAATGGCACTTCAGAAAACGTTGCTTCACTTGGCGTGTTGGTTTTGCGTCTTAGTATCGGGTTGATGATGATTCTCGGTCACGGCTGGGGGAAATTCCAAACCTTCGCTGATTCCGAAGGTAAATTTCCGGTGCCAAATATTTGGATGCTGGGATGGATGAATAATACCACTAGTTTGATCGCTACGATTTTTGCGGAAGTGGTTTGCTGCGCGTTGATCGTGATTGGTCTAGCTACTCGACCAGCTGCTGCGGTGCTGGCATTTACGATGACCATCGCAGCGTTTGTCGTGCTGCGTGATAAACCATTCGCTATGAAGGAAATGGCGATTCTCTATCTCATTCCTGCCGTGGTAATCTTGATTATGGGCGCTGGAAAATATTCTTTTGATGCTGCGATCTCAATCGAAAAGAAAAGAATGTTTCGTTAGATTTTTCTAACACGATAAATTCATGCAAACCCAACGCCTTGTCCTGCCAGCCGATTTGAATCAGTATGGTTTTCTGTTTGGTGGTCGCATGCTTTCATGGGTCGATGAGGCATCATGGATCGCTGCCAGCTTGGATTTTCCTCAATGTCGATTCGTCACCATCGCCATGGATCAGGTGCAGTTTCATCACAGCGTGCGTGAAGGTACGATTCTCACCATCGAGTCCACACGCATCAGCACGGGTCGGACCTCTGTTACCTACCAAGTGATTGTGAATGATACCAAACACGCTGCCGCTAACCCGTTGTTTGCCACGCGCGTCACCTTCGTCAATGTCGACGAAGCAGGAGAAAAATCGCCACTGTGCTAACTGTCAGTTTCGCGATTATTTCCCTGATTCAAAAGCTCCAAAATCGGGAGCTTTACCATGAAAGGGCTGATGCAGATCGACACCATGATCAATCGCAGGATTTCCCGCTTTGAGACGCATCAGCGGGATTTCAGGCAACTCGCCATTCGCTTGGCGGCTTTTCATTAACTCAGCATCATCGAGACTTTCGAAAAGATCATCGCGTAATTTCCATGACTGTGAAAAATAATCTTTCTTCACATCGCCGGATTCCATGTTGAGACTGGCGACTTCTCTACGACCTTTATAACCAAGATTATTTATCATCACATGATCATAGCCGGGCACATCAGCGGTATGTTCTTCGTTGCGACCTAACAGATTAAAATTGACGCCATTCAGGTAGGCTGTGTTATGGATAAAATCGATGCCACCTGGCTGATGATTGGCGTAAAATCCTGAAGCTCTATTGCGCACTGCCAGCGATCTGCGAATGACGTGTCGTGGAATTTTGTTAGGTAATGTAATCTTGCTATCCACACCATAGCCACCGAGCTTAAAGCCATTGCCGTCACCACGTGCGATGAATCCTTTTTCATAACCATTGTAAAATGCCCAACAATTTTCGATCAATACTGCTTCCCGGGTATTGATCAAATCAAACCCATCGTCGCTATTAAACCACGCACGACATCCGCGAAAGATATTATTTACTGAGCCGCTTGGCACATGAAAGCCAAAGCCATCGACATTGCCGCCGCGTTTTGTTTCAGACGTGCAGTCGTAATTCCGATAGGCATCGCAATTCAGCACCAAATTGTTAGACCCGCGACCTAACCAAAAACCAATCGCTTGCCCATCGTGCATTTGCAAGGTGTCATAAATATTATGGCTACCCTCATTGTCGACACACACCGATTGTGTATGGCCAGTAATCGTTACTTGAACACCAATGATGGCAATATTTTTCAGGTGAATGTATGAGGCTGTTACATAAAAAGCATAGACGCGGAGTCCTACAGGTTTTACCTCGCTAAAATCGAAAATTGGATGTTCGTTTTGATAAGCCACATAGTGAATTAGTTTGTTAGGTTCGCCACTCTTGTGAAATGTGATCACCTGGGCACGACCACGCTGACACTGGGCAATTTGCGATTCGTTCATGCGGTAGGTGCCACCGCGAATAAAAATCGTGTCGCCCGGAATCGCCGTTTGCTGCGCTCGCATTATGCTAGCGAATGGTGCCGCGAACGAGCCTGCATTTTTATCATTGCCAGTAGTTGCGATGTAATATTCAGATGCGGGAAGCAATACAACCGTCAGCAAAAGTATGCAAACGCATAACGTTTGTGAAAGATAGTATCGAATCATACACCCATAATCGACTCACTTTAACCACCAAAGACGAGAATGAAATGCGTCATGTTTTTCATGAAAATGTTCTTGTTTACGGCTAACTAAACACATCTCACCGCATGCGCGGATTGCTGAGATCCAAACGGTAGAGCAACTGGTTGTAATCATAACGAGGAGTAGCATGGGTTTGTGGAGAAAATTCTTTGGTATAAGTGCCTTCGAAATAGATAATGCGACCACCTTCGCGATCAAAAAACTCATGATGAATCGGATTGTAAAAACTATAGGCTGGATGCGAGGCGACTTTGATCGCAGTAGTCCATGGACCATCGATCGCCTGGCTTTCAGCATACCAGACTTCCCCTAAAGGCGAGGGGTCGGACGCCTCACCCGCTTGCACGGTAATCATCACAAAACGTTTTCGCCATTCGTTCCACTGAATGCTCGCGCGATGTAGGTGAATCAACTTTCCTGTCGTCCGCTCTCTGACTTGGTAGCGCGCTTGTTCAGGTTTCATCAAACCATTTTCTAACATCATCTTTTCCTCTGCTGCTGTGGTCGGTGGATCTTTGGATTGCCAAATCCACGTTGATGCAGCGGAATCAAAGCGCAGCATCTCATAGGCATCGGCATCGCGTATGGCTTCGACGTTGGCGCGGACGCGCACCTGAGCGAATGGCGCAGTAAAATACCAATGATCTCCCGCCTTTGTCTTCGCGCGCACGGCATGTCCCATCGGCATGCGCCAATTTTCGTTTTTATCGCGCACTGCAAGTGGACGAAATTGCCCGGTCTCCGTTTGGTATTCAGCTACGCCTTTTTTATCTGCTGACACCAAGCCCTGCTGACGTGAGTAACCCGAGAACAAACGCTCGCGCCCCTGCGCATCGGTCATCGCTAACAAGCCAAACATCCACACCGCGCCTGGCTCTGTCATCGGCATCATTTTCCGCAACTGCTGCGGTTGCCCCTTCTCTGTAAAATAATCATAAACGATGCCTTTCTCTGGATCCGCATCACGTGCCGTCCACGCACTGGTGGTGTGAAAATTTCCCAGTGGATAGCGAGCCACGGAAGTATCACCCCACAACCAGAATATTTTCCCTTGGAAAGGAACTGCTTGCACGGAATCTTGCCCTAGTAAACCAAGTTCACTGCCGTTAGGAAGAGGCGTTGCAAGACCTAATAAAGTACTGTCGCGATACAAGCCTTGGCCAGTCAGGCGTCCGACTCTTGTTGCAATCGTTGTTACCTGCACACGCAAGGTTGCCGTTTTTCCCGGAGTGGTACGTGCTCGAAAACAGGCATACCCAAAACCATCTTTGGCTAGCGTGATGCCCGGGCCACTGACCAACCAACTTACATCACGATCCATCAAACCTGGCTCCTGAAAAGCAATCCAGCCCGCATTGTCGGTCACCCAAGAAACTCCATGTACCATTCGCAGCTCGACCAAAGGAATGCCGACACCAGTTTTTTCATCGACCACATGAATGCCAAATGGACGAGGAGCTGTATCATCCTCCGCCATCACTGGAGACAATATACAAAGCGCGTAACATAGTCTGAGCCATCGTTTCATTTCTTCACATTATAGAAAAAAACATTTCTGCCAAGAATCATTGTTGCTCAGGACTATGAAGCAGCCCAGTGATTGCATAAAAAAAGCCCCGGCATGGCCGGGGCTTTGAGAGGTATGAGATGATCGCAGAGATCCTTAGAATGCCGCGTGCAAACCAAAGTTTACACCGTGGACATCTTCGGCATCGCTATCAAGCGCCAGTTCACCAAGGTAGCCAATATCACCTGACCAGACATCGCCGAACTGTTGAATGATACCACCGCGGAGGATGATCGAATCTGCCGACAGAGCCAGCGGCTGAGCCACGTTGAACGAGCTGCCTTCGAAGGTAGCGGTGTAGCCGGTGGTTTCGCCCTCGAATTCATGCGCCCATTGAGCACTGATGTAAGGATGTGTTTTATCAAAGGTGAATTCAGCACGCACGCCTAACAAACTGCGGATGCTTTCCATTTCATCTGCATTGAGGCTCATCGATGGTAGGTTTGGTCCAGGTGTGATTGTTGCTTGATCCATGTCAACGCTGGAGTATTCTACGCCAAAGGTAGGACCCCATTTGCAGCAACCTTTTTCCATCATGTAGGCACCTGAGAGCAAAGCTTGTAAACCTGAGCCTTCGGGCGTAAGTCCGATCACATCGCTTACTTCTGGGCAAAGACCAAACGTATCGCGATTACTTTCCGATTCAACCGAAGAAATGCCAACATATCCATTCCACTGCCAACCTGTGGTGGTGCCACTGGAGAAATACGCGCCATACGATAAGGCATCGAGATCGGCGTCAACATTGGTCAATCCGATGTCGCCATTGTTGTATTGGGAAACCAATACACCCACTGTCAAACCACCGATGTCTGTAGCTGCACCCAAAGTAAAGCGTGTGCCATCGCTGTTGTCGCCAGAGTTACCATTGAAGTTACCCCAGAAGTGATTATTTTCTTCAGAGATGCGCCCTACTGAATTTTGTTGTTCTACAATACGGTGAATTTCCCGCGAGCTTTGCAACGCGATTGCTTGCACTGGTATCAACGCATCAGGCTCGTAGGCATTCATGACGCAGGCCACAGTGGTAGCATCGCTGTAATCAAGGAAGCCCAAGAAATCAGCTAAAACAGGGTTGCCAAGTGCCGAACCGACTTGTGTGTTGAGATTCTCGCCGAAAGAGACACCGAATGGACTTAAGCCTGTGACGGTATCATAGTTATGTATCACGCGTAGACCGATGTCAGTGCCGACCACAACCGAAGCGAGCGACATAGTGGAACTGGTGAAAGCCCCAGTGCCGCTTGTTGCTTGTAGTCCACCATCCGCAGCATTGCTGTCGAAGAAGAATGAGGCAGATGTGTAGTTTCCTGTAAGTGTTCCTGTCGTATCAATAACGATTTTTGTGCCATTTTGTAATGGACCATCTTTGCTTGTTGGGGCTACGAGCATCGTGGCACCTGCAATAGAAGTATTGCCGCCAACATTGATTCTATCAATTGTGTCAGCTGTAGGATTGGTGTTTACGAGTAAACTTCCATTAGTCACCGTGAGGTTGCCGCTATTGCCATTGCCGTCTTTGGCAAGAGTGAGGGTGCCCACAGCCGATGGTCCTGAACCAGCGGAAAGGTTGCCACCGTTCTGCACGATGTTTGCATCCCAGCTGCCCGTGCCACCAAATTCACCTGCCGTCAGTGTAACAGCGGTCTCAAGGAGCGTGCTAGGGTTTACATTGCCATTGAGGTAAAGTGAACCAGTAGTGTTGACGGAAACGGTGTCGGTGACAGTAGTTCCGTTAACTACTGCAGCTCCTGAGCCCGTGCGAACAATGCTCTCAAATGCTTGAACGTTGCCAGTGATGGTCGAGGCACCATTAATATTAAGCGTATCAACGCCTGCACCTCCGTCCACATTGCCTGTAACCAATGCCCCACCTTCGATGTTGAAGATGTCTGCGCCACCACCAAGAATGGCAGCATTTCCGCCAGTACCTGTTAGAAAGCCAGCATTGATGTTGATGGTGTCAATTCCGCCAGCTGTCTCAAGGCCTGTAGCGCCACGAATGGTGCCTGTGCTGGTTACTGTATTTGTTGCGCCACCACTAATGATAATGCCGCGATCGCCTCCAATGATCGAGCCTAATGTATTGGTGATCGTGCCATCGGTAATGTCGATGCCGTCATCGGTGGTGCCAGTGATCGTACCGGTATTGGTGATGGAAGCAGTCGTTGTCGCATTGATGCCGTCAAGACGACCAGTGATGATGCTAGAGTTGGAAGTCACATTTAAACTTGCGCCAGCGAGAATGCCATTACCGTTGCCGCGGATTGTACCTGCGTTGCCGATGGTGGCGGAGGCTCCTGCGCTGATGCCATCGGATGCCGCACCCGTGAGGCCATCGATTAGGCCAGTCGCGGTATTGCTGATGTTGATGGTGGCAGTGCGAATCAGAATGGCGTCGTCAGTACCGGTGATCGTGCCGTTGTTGATGATCGATGCAGTGGCACCGCCGCTCATGTCGATGCCTTGCACTGTAGCACCTGTTCCGGCAATGGTATTACCTAGATTGTTATTGATGATCGCAGAAAAACCAGTAACGCGGATGCCATCTAAAGCACCTCTGATGCTACCGTCATTGGTAATCGTATAGCCTGCTACAGTCGTGTTGATGCCGATCTGGGCAACAGCGTCACCAGTGAGAGCGACGCCTGTATTCACAGTAATCGTTGGTGTTAGATTTGTGCCGCCAGTCGCAGCTACGGTATTGGCACCCGCATTGGCATTACCCGCAGGGATGTCAACGACGAGATCACCCGTAGCGGTGACCGCAATGGTGGCTGCTTGAATACTGATCGGCAGAAGCACGAGCGAGAGCATACTGCAAAGTATGGCATTGGTTTTATTTCTTTTCATATATATGGTTACGGTGTATTGAGAGTTGATTAATTGGGTGGCAAACGCAATGGCGTTTACTGATAGGAAAACTAGGGAGTAAAAAATTCATCACAAGGAAAAAAATCAGATTCCACAAAAAAAGCATGGGCTGGTGGGCCCATGCTTTGGAAGATAATCAGGCCTTCTTAAGTGCCGGTTTCTACTACGCAAGTAGGAAGTTTTTTCTTGAACTCCTCGATCCCCGCCGGTGTTACTTTACTGCGCCATACATAGAGTTTTTTGAGACCTTTGAGAGTTGCGATTTTTTGCAAACCAGCATCGGTTATTTCGGTGGCGTAAACGTTGAGTGATTCGAGTGATGCCATTTTTACAATGGAATCAATTCCAGCATCAGTAATTTTTGTTTCTGAAACACGAAGGTTTTTCAGACCAGTGGCGCCGGTTAACAATGCGAGTGATTTGTCGGAAATCAGCGAGGCGGAAAGATCGGCAGAAACTAGGCTAGCAATGACGGGGGTCACTTTGGCCATGTCTTCATCGGAAAACTTACCACGCATGCTTACAGCAGTGAAGGTGAGTCCATTGGAATCTTGCGATTCAAATTGCACAGCGCCAGGGAATGATTTTTGCACTTCGGCCACTGCGAGTTGGATTTTATCACGTCCATCAGTTTTGGCTTTTGCGGCATCGGCTTCTTTTGCAGCATTCGCTTGAGCCTCGCCTGGATTATGCTGCTTGGCGACTGGAGCGCGTCTGGTGATCGCGGCAGCGATATCGGCTGGAGGATTTGCCACGGCTAATTTCTGATCAGGAGATGCTCCTGCATTGATCCACCATTTGACGATCATCAATTCGTCGGCGGTGAGGCCGGGTTTTTCATCGGGCGGCATGCGTTCGTCATCATCGATGGGAAGCAGTGAGCGCACGATGATCAAACTATTATCTGCATCGCTTGGAATGAGGTCTTTGCCTTCTTTGCCGCCTTTGAGCAACAATTCGTAGGTATCCATGCGGAATTTCCCTTTGATTTTATCAGCATTATGGCATTTCCAGCATTTTTCTTCGAGGATCGGCGCTACTACGTCATCGTAGACGGTTTTCTCAGCGGCAGGTTTTTCCACAACTGCTGCAACAGCTTCGCCACCGAACAGTGGTTTTAAGGCAGGCGGCGCGTATTTGGAGAGATAATCAGCACCGTGAACAAGTGTGGCACCACCATGACTGGCGTAGGTCATGACACCAACACCGATGAGTAACATGGCCCGATAAAGCCAAGCTGCAGATGCACCTGCATCTGTCCATGCTTTGATAATAAAGCCAACGATGACGACACACGAGAAAGCAATGCCTCCCCACAGGTGATTCGTAAGAACTTCTGTGGGAGTTCCCTCTGTTTCACCTTGGTATAATAAAAAACCTGCAAGCACTGCGATCACTGAAGTTGCGGCGGCAAAAAACATCGGTATCTTTGTCGAGGTGTTAGAATTTTTAGAAAAGATTGCGCCAATTTCTAACAATATGACCAAGGTGAGAATGCCAATCGGCAGGTGCAAAATCACTGGGTGAAAACGACCGATGAAACGCACTGTGTCCGAGACGGCTTCGCTGTTGGGTGGTCCAGCCAAGCCAGGCATGGCTAGCAAGCCTCCACAGATGATTAAACCGAGAAGGGTGACTGCAATCGGTTTCCGACTTATTGTATTTTCCGCAATATCGCTCATTGTTGGTGTCTGTTACGTAATCGCGAATGAAAGTCTTTCGCGTTTTTTTTGAGAAGTTGTCCAATCATGACTAATGCGTCAAGGGAAAAGTCCGCGTAGTGCTTTGGCGTCTGCCACTGTTTTGATGGCGATTGACTGCGCCGCCATGCGTTGAGAAATTTTATTTCGCTCGGCATAGCTGGTGACTTTGTCAAAAGCGCGTTGCATCATGGTCTCCAGCTTGGTTATGACCTCGCGCTCATTCCATTGAAAGCGTTGGAAATTTTGCACCCACTCGAAGTAGGATACCGTAACACCCCCAGCATTGCACAAAATATCGGGAATGACGAAAATATCACCGCGCTGTTGTAAAATGCGATCCGCATCGGGAGTGGTCGGGCCGTTGGCCCCCTCTGCGAGAACCCGACATTGCAATTTACCGGCATTTTCCGCAGTGATCACACGATCGAGTGCTGCAGGTGCTAGAATATCACAGGGCATGCACAGTAAGGCATCGGCATCGATAGCATCTGCACCAGGGAAATCTTTTATCGTGCCGTGCTGAGCTACATAAGTCCGCAGTGCCGCCACATCGATACCGCCAGGATTCCATAAGCCGCCTGTGGCATCTGAAATACCGGTGATTTTCACTCCATAGGAAGAGAGAGTAGCAGCGGTGTGTGAGCCGACGTTGCCAAATCCTTGTACGATGGCCGTAGTAATTGTTAGGCTAAGACCTAACTTATGTAAAGCGTTAGATGCTAGAAATGCCACTCCGTGACCCGTCGCTTGTGCGCGTCCTGCCGAGCCCTGCATGCCTAGCGGTTTTCCGGTAACGATCGATGGCACCAAATAACCAGTGTGGCTCGCATAGGTATCAGTGATCCACGCCATGGTCTGCTCATTGGTGCCCATGTCTGGTGCCATTACATCGATTTCTGGGCCGATAAAAGGAAGAATTTCCATCGTGAATCGACGTGTCAATCTTTCCAATTCGCCAAGGCTCATGGCACGTGGATCACAAGCAATGCCACCTTTTCCGCCGCCATAGGGTAGATCCATCAGCGCGCATTTCCAATTCATCCACATCGCTAAGGCCGCGACTTCTCCGAGATCGACCGCTGGATGATAACGCAGTCCGCCTTTTACTGGACCACGGGTCAGATGGTGCTGCACGCGATGGCCGTAAAATACCTTCGTGCTTCCGTCATCTAGCTTGACAGGCACAGCCACACTGATGAGGCGTTTTGGCCATTTGCAACGCTCACGCAAATCGTCAGGGAGCGCTAAAAAATCTGCCACCTGATCGAATTGTTCGGCGGCCATGGCAAACACTGGATTTGCAAGTAGTTCTCTCTGCATCTGCCATCATAGCTAGCATGTTTTCAGAAATTGAAAAGACCGCTGAGGAAATAATTCATGAAAAGTGGGCCCGACAGGAATCGAACCTGTACCTACGGCTTCGGAGACCATCGTCCTATCCATTGGACTACGGGCCCAGTTTTCACACGGGGTGGACGGAGATAGTAGCAGCAATTTGAATGGTCTGGCAAGCATCGTTTTTAAAGTAAAAAATTCCTATTGCGGGGCGACGAATCAGCGGTATCATAGGGGCATGAAGAAGCTCATTGTCTTAGTGATTGCGATTGTTAGTGGGATTTCTTTGTGCGCAGATATTTTTATTATAGATCTATTGCCATTTCTTGATGAAGCCATTTTGCTGGCAATTTTCACCAAGTCTGTCGCCTACCTTGGCTTCGATGTTACGCGGTTCATTCCGTTCATGCGCAAGAAGGGAAAAGCTGCTGCGCCTACTTCTCCCGACGACAGGAGCGCACCGATTGATGTTTGATTGTGACTCATTAGAGATTTTCAGATATGTATTCCTCTTACGGTTCCTATAACAGACGCGAGCCATTTTTTGTGTTAGGAAAATTTCCGATGCACATCACACAACTTGTTTTTGTGGCGTTGATTGCAGGTTTGGTGTGCACGATTTTTCTAGGAGCAGCTAACATATTTGGTTCTGCCGCTTTTGCTATCAACGGAAATTCTTCCCCCAAATGGTGGACACCATTCACCTATATTTGGTTCACCGTTCCAAGTTTTTGGAACATCGTCGGCTTGATTTTTTTCGTGATCTATGGATCACGTGTTGAGGCTGATTTAGAGCGTAAATGGTTTGCCGGATTGATGGTGTATTTATGGCTTGTGCCACCGTTATTGCTGTGGGCGGCATCGGCGCTAGGAGGGGTCTTCTTGGCCGGGCCATATTTGGTAGGCACTAGTGTTTTTCTGGCTTATAGCTTTATGCATCCGCATCAGATGATATGGTCTGTGATTCCCATGAAATGGTTTGGGCTGATCATTATGGTCGCCGCCATTGGGCAGGACATAGCATTTCGTCAGTGGCCGATGGCGATTGCGGAATCGATTTTATGGCTAGGGATGTATGGACTTCTGCGTTACTTGGGCAATGCGCGAGAGTGGCATCTTCTTGCCGATATGGGATTTTCATGGGAACGAAATCCCACCCCGTCTCATCAGAAAACTCTGTCCAATTCTCGGCGATCACCTAAGCTCAAGCCACGTACCGTGATTGATCTGAAACGAAGTAGTGCAGTGGATGTCATATTGGATAAAATCAATACAGAAGGCATCCATAGTTTGACTGAGAAAGAAAAAGCCCTGCTTAAAAATACCTCTGACGAATTCGCAGAGTAGTTTTCGAGTGCTTCCATCGCACGTAGTCTTGGTTGATCGGCGGCATTACAAAAAAAGCCAAAAATTCTCATGGCGAGATATGCAATCGCGCTTAGAATGGGTGGTCGTGCAGCGATAACTAACCATTATGAATCAAGAAAATCAACAAGCCGAGAATCAAGGCGTCCCAGAATCGGCGGGCGCAAAACATTTTCAATCATTTTCCGATGCCGTTGATGCGGCGCGGCGCAATGCCACGGAACGGGCGCGAGAGGCGGCTCCCAAGGTGAAGGAAGCATTTTCTGGTGCGGCTTTCGATCTTGCGTATGGAGCGGCTTTTGGCGCCTGCTTTGCTGCTGCATTTGCGCAGGAGTTTGTACCAGGATTCGTGAAAGAAGGAGTGCGCTCTGTCAAAGCGGGATTACGCCAGGGCAAGCAAGCCGGAGCCACTGCTGGTCAACAGCAAGCGGGCGAGGTCAAAGAAGCCGTTTCTCCTGAGCAAAATCAAACAGGCTATTACGGAGCGGCAGCAGATGCGCCATCGTATTCGTAATCACTGACAATTTTTACAGGAAAAGATTTTTAGGGGTATAAAAAAGCCGCTGCGATTGTGTGTCGCAGCGGCTTACATTTTTATATGATCTTTCTCGAATTGAGCAGGCGTAGTGGCCGCAGTCTTACGGCTTTTTCGGTGCTCCTATCGGTGGCGCGGGGCGCTCAGTTTCAGCGGCCGGAGCTGGCAACTCAGCTGGAGCACTAGGTTTTTTGTCCGCCGCGGCAGGTGGCAACTCGGGAATGCTTGGTGGTTCGATGGGTGGCGCAGGTGTGCCATTGCCCAAATCGGATGGAGGCAATGGTGATGCAGCAGGTTGAAGGTCAGCTGGCAGTCCGCCTCCAGGCAAAGGCAGCGGTAGGCCGGTATCGCCACCGACGGGTGGGTAGACTTGGATCTCTCCACTGGGCAGCCCATTGGTTGATTTTCCATCAGTCACCATTACCGAAGAAACATAGCCGACTTGTCCGTTATCGAGTTCTACTTTGACAAATGAACCGTCAACCTTCACCACCCGCATGGAAGTGCCAGCGGCTAAGAGTTGTTCGGCTTCTGCATTACCTGTGGGGCGGTTGCTAAAAAATGCAGTCGAGTTAGAAACTGCGGTGACGTATTGTCCAGGTTGCAAGCCCGTCATGGCAGAAACATCTGGGGTTTTGTTAGCGGCACCAGGAGCGGTGAGTGGATCAAAATCTCCGCTAAGTGGCTTATTAAAACCACCGCAATGGTTTAGAAATAACGACGAAATAACAAGTGGAGGAAGGAAAAACCATTTCATAACGGCGAAATCTAGTCTTGGATATGATGATTCGTCAATATTTTTCCTTTGTCGATTCTGTGTGAAGGCAGCAAGCCGAAAAAAAATCTCCGCCAACCAATCTTACCGCTTGCCAGATGCATAGTTTTTCCTACATGCTCTGCGCATGCGAATTTTCGCCTTAACCGGCGGCATCGCCAGTGGCAAGTCCACTGTCTGTCGATTGCTGCGCGAACTATGCCCTACCATAACACTCTTTGATTGTGATGCAGCGACCCGTCGTCTGCATAGCGATCCAAATGCAGTGGAACAATGTCGTGCCGTTTTTGGAGATGAGGCAGTCTTTGAACCGAAGAGCTGTCTCGACCGAGAATTTTTAAGAAAAAAGGTCTTTGCTGATGAGGGCTTGCGCAAACAACTGGAGGATATTTTACATCCATTGATTCGCGTAGAATGCATGCAAGCGTTAGAGCGGGCTACGGAGCAGGGGACATCAAGTGCGTTCATTGCTGATGTGCCATTGCTGTTTGAAAATAATTTTGATCTGGGTCATGAAAAATCATTGTTGGTAGCGTCCAGTCGTGAAACGCAAGTCAAGCGACTGCGAGCGCGCACACGATTTGACGATGATATGATCAATTCGATCATCGCCGCACAGATGCCAGTTGAAGAAAAAATCTTACGCGCGGACGTTGTGTTTTGGAATGAGGGTCCGCTAACCTCGCTGCGCACGCAGTTGGCTAGATTTCTGGAATCCCAGGGTGTAATCACTACTGATACGCTGCTGATTAATGCCAAACCGGTCCTTTTGCCGCCGGCGATTGATATCAATGAATTTCGCCAAAAAACGCTCGCGGAATTGCACGATATGGCGGATGCCGTGCCGAGTTTGCAAGTGGCTCATGCAACAAAAAGTCAACTTGTTTACGAGTTGCTGCAATTTTATTCACGCGAGGGAGTAGAACTTACCTGCGAAGGAGTCTTAGAATCTACGAAGGAAAAATTCGCCATGCTGCGTGATCCAGCGCGGAGTTTTCGCAATGCGCAGGATGACATTCATGTCCCTAACAATTTGCTGAATCAATACGGCTTACAGACGGGTCACCGCGTCAAACTGCGCGCTCGCGCCTCTCGGGAAAAAGATAAATTTATCAGCAGTTACGAGATTTTAGAAATTGAAGGTATCGCGGCTGCGGAATGGGTAACGCCTAATGATTTTGAAAAATTAACACCGCTATTTCCTGACCGGCGAGTTTATTTAGAAGGGGAAGGTGCGGATTTCCTCAGTGTGCGCCTTGTTGACCTTATTGCTCCGCTCGGCATGGGGCAGCGGGCCTTGATCGTAGCACCACCACGTGGCGGAAAGACGATTTTGTTAAAACAAATTGCAAAAGCGATTCGTACGAATCATCCGAAAGTGGAGTTGATTGTATTACTATTGGATGAACGGCCGGAAGAAGTCACTGATTTTGAAGAAACCGTGGGGTGCACGGTGTATGCATCGACATTTGATGAAACGCCAAAGCGCCATGCGCAGGTAGCAGATATTGTGTTAGATCGTGCCAAGCGTTTGGTGGAAACGGGTAAAGATGTGATTTTATTGCTCGACTCGCTGACTCGTCTGGCTCGTGGGCACAACTCCGCAGGGCAAGCCGGCCCGATCGGCTCCGGCGGCATTTCGCCCATGGCGTTGCAAAAATCGCGGAAATTTTTCGGTGCAGCGCGTAATGTAGAGGAAGGTGGCTCACTGACCATTCTTGCCACCGCCCTGATCGAGACGGAATCGCGCATGGATGATGTAATTTTTGAGGAGTTCAAGGGCACCGGCAATATGGAAATCCGCCTCGACCGTGAGCTGTCGGAGCGCAGAATTTATCCAGCGATCCATATTCCGCAATCAGGCACCCGCAATGACGAGCGGCTTTATCATCCTGATGAATTTTCCAGAATTTTAGAAATTCGTCGACAATTAGCGCAACTTCCCTACGGAGAAGCGATTGAAGTATTGATGAAAAATCTCAAAACCACCCAGAACAACGCCGAATTGCTCCTTCGCGGAATCCGGTAAATTTTTTTAAAAAAGATTTGCTTTTTACCATACATCGTATTCACTTATCTCTGTTCCCTCCAACCAAAAACTTGATATGAAAAAAACTGTTACTCTTTCTGCCTTACTCGCTCTGAGTTCTTCTATTGTTAATGCGACTCCGACTATTGCTGTGTCGATCTCACGCTCGTTCTTCATGACGGCTCCCAAAACGGCAACCTATACGGGTGGAGCTACTTCTGTTTTTATGAATGATGGAAGTATTGCAATTTGGGGTGATTGCGAACTTGATCCATCGGCTGTCTATATTGCACCATTTACAGCAAATCCATTCCCCGATTGCCCCTCAGGCACCACCGGACTAATTATGGCAGGTGATGTTAATAAAGATGGT
Organism: Akkermansiaceae bacterium; assembly: GCA_903878115.1. Lineage (GTDB taxonomy): Bacteria > Verrucomicrobiota > Verrucomicrobiia > Verrucomicrobiales > Akkermansiaceae > UBA956. The sequence goes on from CAIRGO010000026.1 coordinate 22,679, forward strand.
GTGGCTGATGACCGGCAATTTTGGTCAGTCGCTTCTGCTGATTCCGCCAGCTACATGGAAGCATTTTTACCAGAGAAAATCCTTTTATCTGCTGCGCCGCCTTCAAAATTGCAGAGGCCCAAAGGCGACTTTGTTGATGATTCTCTCGGATTGTTTTTTAATACGGTGAGTCAAGAGATTGACGAATACAACATTGCCACTTATCGCTATAACGAAACATTTACCGACTACGCCGATCATCACGAAACATGGGTTCCTGGAGTTTATATTTATTCAGTGCCAAAGAGAAGACTTTCCGATGACGTCACCACTCCTTCGCAAGTGCCTCTCCAAATGACGATCACCAGCATGATTGAAGCAAATGGCTACCGCAAAGGTCTACTTGGCTTTGGTGTGGTAACAAAACAGTGGAGCAATGGCGCGCAAGAAATGGATCCTCGTTTGATATCTGTCATGGCGTGGGAAGGAACTGTCCGCGCTAATACCATCACTTCTGACCTCTTGAAATTTGGCATTCGTGATAGTATGGGAGACATTCAGTATCCTACCACTCGTGGTCTTCTTACTGTCCCTAGCAATGTGCAAACGACTTTGAAAATGTTGCCCTATGCATTCGCCAAAGGTGAAACTGGCGTCGCTCAAATCAGCTGCATTCGCAATAAACAAACTTCTGTGTTAGCTAGCGAAAATGGAGTTCGTGACTTTTTCTGGAACATGCGCTTCATCGATTCATACACTGGTCACATCCAATATGAGTATCGATTTGTCACGGCTCCTGCAGTTACAGGAATTAAAGTTGCAGGAGTAATTAAAACTCTTGGCGCAGCTGCAGCTGACTATGATGGTGATGGCCTATCAAACATCATAGAATTTGCCTTCTCACAAGACGACGGTAACGATCTCAGCTCTTCACTTGAGTGGACCACTTTCAATCAGTTTCTTTTGCCTGCTCCAGTATTACCCCTAGGGATTACTGCTCCGATTGGTGTTGGCCCTGTTTTTGTTGATACACTTGCTGCAGGTGTCCCTAACACACCATTGTCTGCCACGAAACGTGCAAATGTAGGCGCCTCCATCACATACGGTTATCAAGTCAACTACAACACCGCTGATCCGAAATCGAAATGGGTAGCCATCAAAGGACCAATACCAGGTGGCACTCTTGTCGTGAAAGACACAAAGGCTGGTGCACTTGCTGGTAATCCCAACTTTACTTGGACTATCACCGATACTTTCGATACTGCTGCTGTAGTGCTTCCTCTCCCGTTACCTGCTACAACTGGCACCACAACGATTCAAGCTTCCGATGCTCTACCTCCTACTGTGCGTGTTCGCTCCACAGCTGCGGTGACTAGTGGATATTGATCCTGTAAAGGTTTAGACCTTCTTCTACCGCGCTTCCCCTCTGGGTTGCGCGGTTTATCATTTTCTCGCGTTATTATTATCTCATGCCGATCATTGTAAGTGACTCAACTAGCCTAAATGAACTCTTGGAACGCATTTCTCCGATTGCTCCAGTCTGCGCCATTGATACAGAGGCTGATAGCCTTCATCGCTACAAGGAATCACTTTGCCTTATTCAATTGTCTGCTGGTGGTGAAAACGTTTTGATTGATCCTCTGGCGATCAGTGATATCGCGCCTTTTGGTAAATACTTAAATCGCTCTGAAGTCTGGATGCACGGTGCGGACTATGATATGACAATGATCAAGCGCGAGTTCGGCACACTGCCCCCTAAAGTTTGGGATACGCAAATTGGTGCGCGGTTACTGGGGTTGCGAAAATTTGGCCTATCAGATTTAGTCGAGCACTGGTTCGGTGTTGTGTTGTTAAAAACTTCGCAAAAAGCTGATTGGGGGAGACGCCCCATGACTGACAAAATGACGGAATACGCCATCAATGATGTCGTTTACTTGCTGCCAATGGCAGAGTGCATCGTCGAGGAATTGTTAGATAAAGGGCGCTATGATTGGTTTGTGCAAAGCTGTGAAGCGGCGCGGAAGAAAGTGTTAGAGCGCGATGACAATAAAGATGATCTTTGGCGCATCAACGGCAGTGGGCGTTTACAATCGCGCGCCCTCGCTTATTTGAAATCGCTATGGGAATGGCGCGACGCAGAGGCGGCCTCGTGGGACAAACCATCGTTCATGGTTGTGAACAACAAGGAGATGCTAGTGTGGGCCGAAACTCTGGGCAGTGGTGAGACCTTAGATCTTCCCCGGCATTTGCAACGACCAGATCGCTTGCGTCGGTTTGAGAAATACATAGCAGAAGCGAAGGCACTGAGCGACGAAGAGTGCCCACATAAAATCAAAGTTCCGCGTCGCAAAAAAGATGCCGCGTTTGAAAAGGAAGTAGATAAAATTATCCAGAAGCGCGACCAAGCTTCTTCAGTTCTCGACATCGACCCATCGCTTGTGATCGCTCGCAGTGTGGCTGAATCCATCGCGGCAGGAGAAGTATCACCCTCCGATGTACTGCTGCCATGGCAACGTGAGCAATTGCAAATCGAGGGCTAATAACCGCGATTACGAGTTTCATTTTACATCATACCTATGAATCAGCTAGATAACATAGAGACAACACTGATGACGCCGCAGATATTATTTCAGTGCCATCATTGTTTTGTAAAATTGCAGGTTACTATTTATCTATCGGGACAAGATGGCCCTTGCCCACAGTGTGGGAAAATGATCCAAACTCCCAACGTTGCCTCAGGCATTGTTGAAAAATCTCTCGCTACCTCTGCGCCTCGCCGCTGGGCAGATCCAACGGCGGGTAGCGCTTCAGTTTTGGGAGGTCTTAATAGCAAACCAGTGTTCTCAGAAGCTCCTGCCCAGCGTTCGATTAACCGTGGAATCATCGCGGATAACGCCGTAAGCCGCGGTGATTTGGAGAAAAAAGAAGGGCGCATCATGGCTAAGATTTTAGGTTGGTTTTTCCTAGTGCTTTTGATCATAGCATTGGCAACACATTTGATGAATTCTTTTGTTGCGGGTAAGTAATTTGCGATCACTTTTTGCCCCGAAAATAAGCTGAATTTTGCAAGAAATTTCTTGCTCTTTTCCTTGATATTTCAGAGAATTTGCCAACACATGTCAGATCCTATTACACCTGCCGATAATACTCCTCCTAGCGTTGATGCGAGCCAAGAATACGGTGCAGCGCAAATCGATAAATTAGAGGGTTTAGAAGCTGTCAGGAAGCGACCTGGCATGTATATCGGCGACCCCGATGAACGCGGTCTTCATCACTGTGTGTTTGAGGTGTTAGATAACTCGATCGATGAGCACCTAGCAGGATATTGTCAGCGTATTAAAGTTGCCATTCATATCGATGGCTCAATTTCTGTATCGGATAACGGTCGTGGTATTCCATGTGACATTCATCCAAAATTTGGCATCCCTGCCGTTGAACTCGTTCTAACAAATCTTCACGCTGGTGGAAAATTTGGACAAGGGGCGTATAAATATTCAGGTGGTCTGCACGGCGTCGGCGCGAAATGTGTTAACGCGCTGTCCGATTGGTTCAAAGCTGAGGTGCGCCGCGATGGTAAGCTTCACATGATCGCCTTCGAGCGGGGCAAAACAACTTCTCCACTCTCGGTCATAGGAGAAGTTCCGGAGGGGATTACCGGCACAACAATTACGTTTTATCCTGACGCCACGATTTTCGTCGACACTATCGTTTTCAATTTTGAGCGACTATCGACTCGTCTGCGCGAACTCGCCTTCCTCAACCCGGGACTTACCATCGACTTAGAAGATGAACGCCCTGAAACCGCGAAAAAAACCTCGTTTTATTACGCGCAGGGCATTGTAGAGTTTGTCACCCAACTGGGAGAAAACAAGCCAATCATTCACGAACCCCCAGTTGTGCTATCTGGAAAACGCCAAGTGGAAATTGATTACGACGGTAAAGTCACCCACGATGATGTTTTTGCTGATGTCGTTTTCCAATACAACGACTCCTACAATGATCAAATCCTCTGCTTCGCTAACTCGATTCCGAATGCTGATGGCGGCACTCACCTTACTGGTTTCCGCGGTGCTCTAACACGCGCAATCAACCAATTTGCGAAGGCTAACAAAATTCTCAAGGATAAAGACCCGGCTCTCTCCGGCGACGATGTGCGCGAAGGTCTGGTATGCGTCATTTCTGTGAAAATGCCAAATCCACGTTTCAACTCGCAAACGAAAGCAAAACTGGTTAACGCAGAAATCGAAGGTGTAGTTTCCTCGATCGTTTATGAAGGTCTCATGACGTTTTTCGAAGAAACACCCAGCCTGGCGAAAAAAATCATCGAGAAATCAGTCAATGCCGCCCGTGCACGCGAAGCAGCGCGTAAGGCCCGTGAGACAGTTCGTAAATCAGCGCTTTCGGGCGGTGGTCTTCCAGGAAAACTCGCTGACTGTTCCGAGCGTGATCCATCAAAGTCTGAGCTATATATTGTCGAAGGAGACTCCGCTGGTGGCTCAGCCAAGCAAGGTCGTGACCGTCGCACGCAAGCGATCCTTCCTCTGCGTGGTAAGTTGATCAACGTGGAGAAATCTCGCCTCCACCGAGCATTGCAGAACAAGGAAATTCAATCGATGATCACCGCGATTGGTGCTGGCATCGGCGATGGTGAAATGGAAGGTGCTTTTAAGATTGAAAAAATCCGCTATCACAAAATCGTGATCATGACCGATGCCGACGTCGATGGCTCTCACATTCGCACTTTGCTGCTCACCTTTTTCTGCCGTCACATGCCCGATCTGGTCAAGCGCGGTCACTTATTTATCGCTCAGCCGCCTCTTTACCTGGTAACACGGAAAAAGCGTGCCGAGTATGTGCAGGACGATGGCGAACTAACGAAAATTTTGATCGAGCTCGGTGCAGGTGATGTTTCACTACACTCCATTGCAAATGATGCTCTTCTTACGGCGGATGAGCTACGTAATGTGTTAGAAAATATTTCGCAACTCACTCGCTACGCAGATTCGATTCAACGCGGCGGTGGCAATTTTGCTGATTTTCTTAATGCCGGCACTGCTACCAATCTTCCTACTTACATGGTGCGCGTTCGCCGTGGCAACGTGGAAGCAATTCATTATTTTACCGATGATCAAAGCCTTCGCCAATTCGCTGATGACAATCGCGACTTGCGTCTCTTCGGGGAAACACTCACGGAAGAAGAACTGCTTGCCAACACCAACGTCATTTCTCGCCGCGCGGTGCTGAAGGAACTTCATGAGTCACACGCAATCGAACGACTTCTCGCGAAGCTTCGTGAAAAAGGACTGGATACCTCAAAATTCTTTTCGCCTGATACACCGATTTTCGAATTGATCGAAGGGGAAGGCGATAAAAAATCCGTCACGCCAATTTTCGCCATCACGGAAGTTCTTGAAAAAGTGTTAGAGATTGGTCGTCGCGGAGTGCAAATCAAACGATTCAAAGGACTAGGTGAGATGAACGCCAAGGAGTTATTCGAAACCACCATGGATCCTACCAAGCGTCAATTTTTACGAGTTCGCCTCGATGAAGACAACGCCGTCGAAGCCGATAAAATGTTCGATGTGCTCATGGGTGACATCGTCGAACCCCGCAAACGCTTCATCGAAGACAACGCCCTCAATGTCCGCAACCTAGACGTATAGTCATTCGCTACATGCATGGAAAACAAACTCAAAGATTACATTCTGCTCATTTAAGTATTTTTCACACCGTTACTTTCGTCGCTACCATTATTATTCATCATGTCAATTGAACACATCAAAGCCATCAGCGTTGCCGAGGAGCTCTCGACCTCTTTCCTCGACTACTCCATGTCCGTCATTATTTCACGCGCTCTGCCTGATGTTCGTGATGGATTGAAGCCTTCTCAACGGCGGATTCTTTACGCCATGCGCGAGCTTAACCTCGCACCTGGTAAGCAGCACATCAAGTGCGCCAAGATTTGCGGCGATACCTCTGGAAACTATCACCCTCACGGCGAAGCGGTCATTTATCCGACTCTTGTGAACATGGGGCAGCATTGGACGTACCGTGAAACACTGATCGACGGTCAGGGTAACTTTGGTTCAGTAGAAGGTGACCCTCCCGCCGCCATGCGTTACACGGAAGCGCGCCTCACCCATCTCGGCATGGCGATGATGGAGGATCTTGAAAAAGATACCGTTGATTTTGTTCCTAACTATGATGAACGACTTACGGAGCCAACCGTTCTGCCATCTGCTTTTCCCAATTTGTTAGTCAATGGCGGCACGGGTATCGCCGTGGGCATGGCGACAAACTTAGCTCCGCATAACCTGCGAGAAGTAGTCGATGCCATTTGCGCACAGATCGATAATCCTGAAATCACCTTGCCGGAATTGATGCAATTTGTCAAAGGACCAGACTTCGCTGGAAAATGTGAAATCCGCGGTTTGAAAGGAATTGAAGAATACCTCCGCACCGGTCGTGGTTCTTTCCGCCTACGTGGGCGTATGGAAATCGATGAGCAAGAAGGCGGCAAAAGCATCATCACCATCCGTGAAGTGCCACATGGCGTGAACCGTGCTACGTTACAAGAACGCATCGCAGAACTGGTGAACGAAAAAATTCTCACCGGAATCTCTGGCATGCGCGATCTGTCGGACGAAGAAACACGCATCGAGATTGAGCTGAAACGTGATGCACGACCACAAGTTGTTGCGAATCAAATTTTTAAACTCACCAGCATGGATACGTCATACAGCGTGAACATGCTCGCGATCCATGAGAAGCGTCCTAAGATGCTTTCTCTTAAAGATGCCATCGATTGCTACATCGAGCATCGCCGCGAAGTCATCATTCGTCGCACCAAGTACTTGCTGCGCAAAGCGGAAGATCGCGCAGAAAACTTAGAAGCGTATCTGCTCGCCCTTGGTCATCTTGATGATTTTATTCATATCATCCGCTCTTCGAAAAATCGTGATGAAGCGCGCGAGCGCCTTGCTTCTTATACTTTCCCTGTGGCGACCGCAGAAAGCCTCGGCATTCTTATTCGTGGTCAGGCATCTATCCAAGGTGATAGATATGTGTTTTCCGAGCGTCAGGTCAACGCGATCCTTGAACTCCGACTCTATCAACTCACCGGCATGGAGCGCGATAAGATTAAAGGAGAATACGACAATGTTCTCGCTGAGATCATCGACTTCATGGACATCATTGCTCGTGAAATTCGTGTGTTGACGATTATCAAAAACGAACTGCGTGCGATTGCTGAAAAATACGGTTCGCCACGTCGCTGCCCGATCCTACCTGACGAAGGCGAGATCGCGATCGAAGACCTGATTGCTAACGATTCGATGGTCGTCACTCTAACACATCGCGGTTATATCAAACGCACACCATCGAGCGAATTCCGTGTTCAAGCACGTGGTGGTAAAGGATTGCGCGGCATGGAAACACGCACCGCGGGCGATCAAGAAGATGATTTTATCGAGCATCTATTCTCGACACAGGCACACGACTATCTTTTGTTCTTCACGAACACTGGTCGCGTCTATGTAGAACGCGTTTATGAAATTCCAGAAGGCTCACGCGCCGCGAAAGGCCGCGGTATTCGCAACGTGCTAAATCTGCAACCACATGAAAAAATTGCAGCATTACTTCGCTTGGAACGTATCACCGATGAGAGCGGCAACGACATTACCTTCCGCGAAGAAGCTGGTTTCATTCTCTTCGCAACCAAAGTAGGACTCGTCAAGAAAACTCCACTCAACGACTACCGCAATTATCGTAAAGCTGGCCTCAATGCGATCAATCTTGAAGAAGATGATGAACTCATCGGCGTTCGCTTGACTAACGGAAATGACGAAGTTGTTCTAGTAACACGCAACGGCATCAGCATTCGTTTCCATGAAAGTGGTGCCCGTAGTATGGGCCGCACTGCCACTGGTGTATGGGGAATTCGCCCAGAAGATGGTGACCAAGTTGTTAGTCTTGCACTCGTAACTCCTGGTAGCACATTGCTTGTAGCTGCTGAAAATGGTCTTGGGAAACGTACCGCTTTTGAAGAATATCGACTCCAGTCGCGCGGTGGTAAAGGAATCATCACCATGAAAGTCACTGAGAAAACTGGCCTTGTTGTCGGTGCAGTGACAGTGGAGGCCAGCGATGAGTTGATGCTCATGACCAATACTGGTCTCAGCATTCGCATCAAAGTCAGCACCATCCGCGAAACCGGACGTAACGCACAAGGCGTAAAACTTCTCACCATGAAAGACGGTGAATTACTGCAAGACATCTCCAAAGTCATTCCTGATGGAGAAGATAGTAGCGCCGATGCCGCCGAACTTGCTCCATCAGATGAAGAAATCCCAAGCGAAGAAATCGGTAACGAGGAAGAGTAATACCAGCAGCTTTTCATCCAAGGGGCCAATTCGTTGCGCCCTTGGATGAATCACAGCCTGTGAAATTATTTCTTATACTGTTTTTTCACGCTCTCCCAAAATGCAGGGAAGCGGGTAATGAGTTGTTGCTTGGCTCTGCTGCTAGCGCGTCTTTGTCCCGCATCCGCTGCTGCTTCGGCTTCGAGAAATGTTAGCGATACGGCAGTGCTTTTTCCTGCATCTCCTATCGTGCCATAAATGAATCCCGTGCGAGCATCCATGAGCACGGCATCAAGCTGAACGTTGGCTTTTGTTGATTCTGGATTTACGATTCCTAGGCTCAGATATTGTAATGGCGGCAAGTGCTGTTGGGTGTCCTTACTGCTGCTCTGGTCGCAAAGTAAGATAAGGTCTAGATTGAGAAATTTGGTGTTATCGATGATTTGCGCGCGCTGATACGTTAGATCTGTCATTTGATAACGATGACTATCGCCTGCATAAGTATTGATGGGAATGATAGATGTGATGCCAGATTGTTGCAGGCTTTTTAATTCTTTATCTGTTATGGAGCTAGCATCAAAACGGGAAGATGTTAGAACGCCGAGTCGTGCGGGCACATGTAAGTTTGGCTTGCCGCTCACGCTGCGAACGCCCTTTAGCGACGGCACACTTTGTGGCCCGTTAGGTGATGATACTGTTTCATAGGAGCCGCATGAGGATAGTGCCAAAGTAAGCAATGCTGCTCCGATAAGTCTGAAATGTGATGAGTTGATTGTTTTCATAATTTTAAATTCATGCATTCGTCTGCACGGTCGTCATCATAACGAATTTTTTTCATTTACATAATTCATGATTTTGATACTTTCATAAGAAAAATCGATGGAAAAAGAATCAGTAAATTGGTATGCCGTGGAGTTGTTTTTAACCATTTGTGATGCTGGCGGAATCACAGCTGCGGTGAAATCAGGCACCGCGAAAATCAGTCAGCCTGCCTTGAGTGCGCAGATGCTAGCCCTAGAAGAAATGGTGGGTCAGGTGCTGTTTGAGCGGAAACCGTTCCGCTTGACGCAGGATGGGTTATTATTTCGATCAGAGTTCGAGGCCATACGCCATCGCATGCATGAGTCATTGCAAAAAATCAAACATCAGAACCAAGAGGTATTGCGCATTGCTGCATCAGATTTGGTGATTAGCAAACACCTGCCGCAGTTGATTGAGCACATGAAGATGCCGAAAAACGCGCGCCTCTTGCTCAAAGATGCGCAATCTCATCAATTGCCCGCTTTGGTAAGCGAAGGAGTTGTGGATCTTGCCATTGGCGTGATGCCCGCTCATGCCGACCGAGGAAAGAGCCCGCTCGCAGAAGTTTTGATGCAAGTGCCGGTAGGTATTTTGATCAAAAAACAACGATCGCAGAAAATTAGCGATTGGAACAATCTTAAGGCGTTAATTTTAGGGAAAGATGCGCCTAGCTTGATCTGTTTACCGAAAGAAAATTTGATCAGTGATCATGTGATTTCTTCTTTGCGAAAAAAATCCATTCCGTGGCCAATCACCGTAGAGGTTTCATCACTCAGCCATGTGGCTACTTATGTTTCGTTAGGCTTGGGCTACGGAATCAGTCTCGATCATGCAGTGGCGGATCGTGATAAGGAGTTTGATTGGATACCTTTTCCCACAAACATCGTGGCTCCAATCAAAATTGGCATGTGGTACGGAGATCATCCACCATTGTTGGCGAAGCAATTCATGCAAACTGCTCGCTACTATACGCAGAAAATGGTTGGGAAAATCAAGTGAGTTCTCGCTATAGTAAAACCGAGTAAATGAATCAGCATCTCTCGAATTTCTAGAAAGGCAGGAGATAACAGGGGGTGATGCCGCCAGACTTGAGAACCTCGATGACTTCGATCAAAATGATTGCTAGCAGAAACCAGATAATTTCCCGAAGTGAGCGAGTAAATATTTTCGTGTCCACCTCTAAAATTTGGTGATCGCGCGGGATCGACAAGCGTGGCCAGAATCTAGGGGTGCTAGAGATGTAATTTGTAAATTTGTCGCCGAAGACACGCTGCAGTCGCTCTTCCTCTCCTTCGATCACAAAGTGATAACAGATTAAGTAAATAGGAACTGCAACAAGTGTTAGTATGATATTTTGACCAGCGAGGCAAATGCCTAAGAGTCCTGCGAAAGAGAATAGATACAACGGATTGCGACACATGCTATAGGGTCCTTCTGAGCAAAGTATTTTGTTTTTTCTGCCAGCAATATAAAGAGTGCACCA
>CAIRGO010000027.1 GCA_903878115.1 Akkermansiaceae bacterium
AGCACCACTCCCAATTTTCAGACAGGCTCTTAGCCGCAAGAGAACACAAAGATCGCAAAGAGGCAGACTATAATTCACCCTCTCATCGGGAAGAGTGCGGGATCTAAACCGAATCCATGTAGTTGAAAAGAGGCCACCGATTGGGGATTGATTGGTGGTAGATGAAAACAACGCAATCGTCGGGCACACGCCTGGATCACCAAACGGTGGCCGGGACATTTGAGTTCAAAAGCAACGGCAAGGCAATCGCCATCAGCTTCACGGACCAGCAACTTTCCCCGCACGCGGGCAGCGCCCTGTTCTGGGGCTGGCTGCGGCCTCTGGATTGGTGTAAACAATTGGGCGCCGCGCTTCCTCATGCGCTGCCGCTGTCCAACAACAAACTGTTGCCGCTGGAGAAAGCGCTCGCCTTCATGCACGGCTTGTTGTGTGACGCGCGCAAACTCACCCACGTCTCCTATCTGCGCCGCGATCCGCTCGTGCCCGAACTGCTCGGCATCACGCGCGTGGCCAGCCAGTCGGTGCTGACGCGTTTCTTTCAGGGGTTCACTTCGCCGGGCGGCAACCTGCGCTGCTTTCGTCCGCTCTGGCAGTGGGGACTGGATCGGTTGTCCAGCCGGAAGGAAGGTTACACGCTGGATTTGGATTCCACGCGGCTCTTGCACAAGGACGGCGAACAGGAAGGCGTGAAGAGCGGTTACACCAAACAAGGGATCAAGCCCTGCCTGCATCCATTGCTGGCGGTCCTGGCCGAGGTGCGCTTGGTGGCGCAACTGTGGCTGCGCCCCGGCAACACCGCCTGTGGCAACAACGTCAACGCGTTCTTCCTGGATCTGTGGGACAACCTGCCGCGTCACATTCGACTCAAGGGCGTGCGCGCGGACTCCGGCTTCTGCCTGCCGCAACTGCTGGCGTTGTGGGAACAATTGAAGCTGCCCTACGTGGTGGTGGCGAAATTGAACCAGCCGATTCAAAAGATCATCAAGAGTGACATGAAGTGGACGGCGACCGAAGTGCCGGGCACGGAAGTGGCCGAGATGGAATATCAGGCGCAGAGCTGGCCGCACCCGCGCCGGTTGGTGCTGCTGCGGCATCGCGTGAGCGAGGAGGAGGAGCGCGGCGGCAAACGGTTGCTGGACGTGCCGGGCTATCGGTTTCAAGCCCTGGTGACAAGCCTGCCCAGCGCCACGCACCCGCCGCTGGCGGTGTGGCGTTACTACAATGGCCGGGCCGATTGCGAGAACGTGATCAAGGAATTGCAGGCGGGCTTTGCGCTGCCGACCTTGTGTCTGGAGTCCTTCTGGGCGAGCGAGGCGGCGTTGAGTCTGGCGTGCCTGACCTACAACCTGATCGTGTTGTTCGAGCGCCATCTGGGCTGGCAGCACAAAGTGAGCTTGCGCAACTTGCGGTTCTGGCTGTTCGTGACGGCGGGAGTGCTGAGTCATCCGGCGGGCAAGACCACGATCAAACTGGCCGTGCCAGAACGCGAACGCGATTGGTGGCGCCGCCTGTGGGAGAAGATTTTGAGCCCGATTCCCAACTGCAATGCAGTAGAAAACCATCCCGCTTTCACCACCCAATCCGCATGAAAATCCAATTCCTACTGCATGGATTCGGTTTAAAGCGGCCGGGTTGCATCGGCCGCTTCTAAGCCCGCCAGGACGTTGGGAAGAGAGCTGGTAGCATTTGGTGAGTTCGAAGAGCGTTCAGGATTTGCTTGGGATTTCACCTTTAGTGTGATGGGAATCATTTGCTTTTGTCGCTGACTTTGAAACGTGGGGTCTGATCCAAATGCAATGTCCGCCTCCGGGCGCGAGCTTGGCTTTGATGGTATCGCTCTGGGTCACCGAGCCTTGGCGAATGCGATACGCTTCGCGGTTGTTGATGTAATGGCTGTCTGGCGCGTCCTCGTAAAACGTCGCGTCGTAGTTAACTCCGGGCGTG
>CAIRGO010000028.1 GCA_903878115.1 Akkermansiaceae bacterium
GTAAGTGCCAGCGAATCGCCGACTGTGCGCGGGCGCTCGAACTCGCGGCCCGAGAGATACGTCACGATTTGCTGCATGACCATCGGGAATACCGGGGTGAGCGCCATGTTGTTCCATGTCGTTTCGGCGGTGGTGGTGAACATGAAAACCTGACCGCGTCCGAGCGCGTGCTCGAGCAGCACCGGTTTGCGACCTCCTGCGAGCTGAAGAACCGGAACGCTGTTCGGCAAGGGTTCCACTTCGAGCAGGCGCAGGAATCGGGTTTCGCCGAGCAGATCCTGAGGCAAGGACAGCAGCGGCAGGCAAACAGGGTGATCGGAGATTTCGGAATCCAGCGGCTTTCCGGCTCCCAGTGAATCGCTGGTTTCCACCTTGCTGCGAATCATCGCAGGAAGCAGAGGCGTTTCTGCACTGGCGGCGCGCTCGTTCCAAGCAGCGGCTTTGACGTTGTCGCCAGGGAACCAAACCAAGCCGTTGCCCTTGCGTACAAACTTCTCGAGTTGCTGGGCCTGTTCAGCGGTGATTTCCGGCACATCGGCGAATACGATGACATCCACGTCATTCAGATTTTCAGCGGGAAACGAAAGCCATGGGATGGTGCGGATTCGTTGATCGTCTCCCGTAGCTCCATCGGCGCGTGCCATCAGGGCGGAAACTACGAGTCGCCCGGCATCTCCCGATGAGCCATCGACGCAGAGCACGGAAATTTTGTCGCGCACGACAGCTACGCTGCGGCGCACATTGTCCGCCGCCAGTCCGTCGCCGCTAATCTCGGCAGTGATGCGACTCGCGCCAGCATTGTGGAACGGCACGAACAGCGAAACCGACTCCGAAGCGCCACTGGCGATCACTGGGATAATCTTGCGGTCGATCTCCACGTCATCGACGCGGCATTGCACGACAACATTCGACGCGGGTGCGGATCCGCAGTTGCGAACCGTTGCACGGTAACGGGCGGTGGTGCCTTTGCGAAGCACACCGGAGGCCAGTTGGAGGTCGGTGACCGCGAGATTGGCGTCCTCACCACGCACGGGCACGACGACTACCTTGGCTTGCTGCCCGAGGGCGACGAGAGAATCACGAAGTTGTCCGGAAGGTTGCTTCCAATCGGTGGTCTGCGCGTCGGTGATGAGGTATACTTCCTTGTTCGGAGCCTCCATGTCCGCCACCAATCCGGCAATGCGCTTCGGCTCGTTGGCGAGATCCAGTTTGCCGGCACCGGGTTTCAAATCCGCAAGTGCTTCGTCGAAGCGGATGGGATCAAAAGCCATGTTGCGCAGCAAGACGCGCTGGTCGCCACCCAGAAGCACCAAAGTGATTGGGTCGCCGGGAGCCATTTTCTTGCTGATGACGTCCACGCGTTTCAGAGCTTCTGCAAAACGCGACTGACCCTCGAACCCGTGACCCATGCTGAAGGAGGAATCGATCGCGATCACCACTCCTGCGCGACGCTCGCCCGGCATCCAAGAGGAGCTTTTTTCCCAAACCGGGCGCGAGAGAGCGAACACGAGGAGCAACAAAGCCAGACAACGCAGAATGAGCAGCAACAAATCGCGCAGCTTCAGTTGACGCGAGCGCACTCGTACACTGCGATCCAAGAAACGCATCGCCGCCCAGTCAGTGTGTTGCACTTGGTAACGGTTGAGCAAGTGCGCGAGAATCGGCAAACTGATGCCGAGCGCTGCAAGTAGGAGCCAAGGATTGAGGAAACTCATGAGCGGGATGGGGCGGATTGGCCGCCGGGGGTTTCACGTTTAAGAATGATTTCGCTGAGCAGTTCATCGAGCGCGCGTTTGGTATTGGTCATGGTGTAATCGATGTGACTGCCCATGCAACGAGTGCTGAGTTCGTCGAGGAATTTGTTGAGACCTGTGAGATACGTTTCCTTCATACGCTCAGCCTCGGTGGTCAGTGGTTCTTCACCTTCCAGACCTTCGAAGCGCCAAGTTCCTTTGAAAGGAAATTCTAGCTCATAGGCATCGAGCGGTTGGATGACGACGACATTGTGACCATCGAATTTCAAGTGATCCAGTCCCGCCATGACATCATCGACATCGGCAAAAAGATCGGAGATCAACACCACAAACGAGCGCCGCCGCAATTGCATGGCGCAATCGTGGAGTTGTTTCGCAATCGCAGTTTTCGGGCGCGGCTCGGCGATGCGCAGCATGCGGTCGATTTCGAGAATGACATTCATCGAAGAACGCGGTGGCATGGAATCTCGCAATTCAGAATCGAAGACCGAGACGCCCACCGAGTCGCGCTGTTTTAAGACCATGTACGCGATAGACGCGGCGAGAAACTTGGCGTATTCAAGCTTCGAAACTTTTCCCGAGGAGTAGGCCATCGAGGAACTGGCATCGATCAAGATATGGCAATCGAAGTTGGTTTCTGCCTCGTAGAGTTTCGTGAAATATTTTTCCGTGCGTCCAAACACGCGCCAGTCGATCGAGCGAATCGGATCGCCGGGCGAGTATTGACGGTGATGCGCGAACTCCGTGCTGAAGCCACGCAAGTTACTGCGATGACCGCCCGCTCGCAAGCCCTGCACGACCTCGCGAGCGATGAGCTCTAGGTCGCCGATTTTTTGCAGCACCTCAGGATCGAGATATTGCGTTTCTGGAAGATGGATGGACATGGGAGAAGATCACTTGCCGTTGGCGGGGATCGCTTCTAACAACTTCGCCACCAGCGTATCAGAGTTCATGCCTTCGGAGCGCGCCGCAAAGTTCGGAATGATACGGTGACGGAGAATCGGCAGGCACACCTCGCGGACATCCTCAATGGATACATGGCAACGACCGCGCAGGGCAGCTCTGGCTTTTCCTGCGACGATGAGATTGAGCGAGGCACGAGGACCCGCGCCCCATGACATGAGCTTGTTCACGAAATCAGGCGTGCCTGGTTGACCTGGGCGTGTCGCACGCACCAAGGCCGCTGCGTATTCGAAAACGTTATCGGCTACAGGAATACGACGCACCAAATGTTGGAACTCAAGAATCGTCGGGCCATCCACTACCTGATTGGTCACGGGCTCGTCATCGGTCGTCACGCTGCGCATGATGTCGATCTCCTCCGCATGGCTCGGGTATTTCACCATGATGTTGAAAAGGAAACGGTCGAGCTGAGCTTCGGGCAACGGATAGGTTCCCTCTTGTTCAATCGGGTTTTGCGTCGCCAATACAAAGAACGGCGCGTCGAGCTTGTAGTCTTCACCACCGGAAGAAACGCGTTTTTCCTGCATCGCTTCGAGCAACGCGGCCTGCGTTTTCGGCGGTGTGCGGTTGATCTCGTCCGCGAGCAGAAGGTTCGTGAACACGGGACCTTTTTGGAACTTGAAACTGCGACGATGGGTCTCTGGATCTTCCTGCAACAACTCGGTGCCAGTGATGTCAGAGGGCATCAGGTCGGGCGTGAACTGGATGCGCTTGAAACCTAACGACATGGTCTTGGCCAGTGAGCTAACAAGAAGCGTTTTGGCAAGACCAGGAACCCCCACCAGCAAGCAGTGACCTCTGGCGAAAATGGCGATCATCAACTCATCGATGACGTCCTCCATGCCCATGATTGTTTTGCGCAATTCGGTTACGATTTTATCTCTTGCGATGCCGAGTTTTTCTACGGCTTCGATGTCGTCTGTTGTTTTTTCCAATGTCATGATTTGTTATTCTATTGCTATCTTTTTCAAGTTCCTACTTCCATCGCAGATCGTATGATCCAGCAAATCTGTAACCTCTTGGACTTAGTGCCAGCAGATACGTCAGAGCAGTTACGTTTCTTACTGATGTTCATATATTTTGTTGACGGTGATCAGTTGTTAGATTGTTTTGCATCTTGGACTTTTTCATTTTCATGATGGACGCGCGCTTAGCATGAAGCGGTTTCGCAGGTAAAAATAACAGCGAGAAAAGTGCGATGGCTGGATTGTGGTTGATCATCTAAGTGGAGGTGATTCGTTTTGACGAAAAGGCTTTTGATGCACTTTCTAAAAAATGCAAGAACTATTATTTTTTTTGCTATCTTATTTATTGGGATAGTTTTGCCTTGTCAATTTGGCCATTTGATGGTCTTTGATTTCGGCTATGAAAGAGCGATTAGTTGCCGTTCTTGGTCGATTTCTTTGATGGAGCGCGTCGGTTTTTTTGCTCAGTGAAATTAATAATTGGGGTTACTGGTATCACCTATGATCAAATGAAGTGCGCGTGATTCCATGGGCTTGCAGTTGTGTGAAGGCATTGTTCGAGAGATATACCTTCTGGTGCCTTGGTCATGCCCTGAGCAGTAAACCAGATTCCATCGATAGACGCAGCCGTTTCTTTCCATTTGTTGGCATCAAAAAGTTCAGACGCCCGCGAAGCGCTGGCTGGTGCGTTGGTGTCGAGATAAATCTCAAACGCTTGAGAAGAACAAGTCCACAGACCTGTTAGGATGATTCCTGTTAGGAACGTCTTTTTGCTCCACTCGCACCGCCCCCGCCCGGAACGCGCATCGGA
The DNA here is from genome assembly GCA_903878115.1 of Akkermansiaceae bacterium. Lineage (GTDB taxonomy): Bacteria > Verrucomicrobiota > Verrucomicrobiia > Verrucomicrobiales > Akkermansiaceae > UBA956. The sequence continues at coordinate 4,494 of CAIRGO010000028.1, forward strand.
GTCGACGAGTGATGGTGCAGACTGCATGAGGGTGATCATATTGCGGCGTCCCGCAGTGCCGAGATTTTTTATACCACCTAAAACCCAATCACCCACCTCTCCCGTCACTTTTTTTGCTCTCAAACGCACCAAAGGTGCAAGCGCTGGATATCCCATGGGCAACGCCCTGGGATTGATGATCATGCGATTTCTTGAGCGCTGAAAGTGTGTTGCTCTAAGCGAGAAGTGCTAGGAAATGCTTTGCACACAGACGAGTTACGCCCTTTCAGGGCTTGGTGAATTGTTTGGTGGATTTGCCCCCAACTCGCTGCACTGGGCTTTCGAGTATCTGCACCGTTGGTGCGCAAAGTCAATATCCTCAAAACTTGATTCGCAGCAGTATATAGTAGGTGACCAAGAACAATAATTATCTAACAGATTTTTAAAGATTCGCTAGAAGACTCACTTCGGTGCTTTCACCACTTGATACCACGCCTTGCTGCCTAACATTTTTTCTCCGTCTTTGGTGCGTAGACCTGCCATGTCGATGACGTGCAAGTATTTTTCTTTTAAGGCCCCAATCGTAAGTGTCAACGTTACGCCATCGTTGGATAATTTGGCGGCACTCACATTGAGTTTCGTATCATCTTTTTTCGGTGCGCCGTAAGCTTTGTGGTATTCGTAAGTATGCCGACTCACCGTAAGAGACGAGAGTGTAGCAGGATCGATCGCTTGACTAAAACGCAGCACGAAACCGTCGGGTAGAGCTTTGATTTTATCTAACGAGAGAAACGGTTTGCCATTCCATTTGATGCGCGTGATGCCCTTACCGCCCGCCCACGAAAGAGCGGTCTTGCCGACATAGAGCGAACCATCTTTGGCAAATGCCAGTCGGTTGCTACCCATGCCTAGCGGTGATCCGTTGAATACCGGCACTAGAGCCGTCTGAAATACGCCATCGACGGTGTCATCGAGCACGCGCACGAGATTCTTCTGATTCATTTCACCGATCAAGGTCTGATTGGTCCATGCTTCGGGAAAACTTCCTTTGGGAATCACCACGGGCCAGGTCGGCGAATTTGCCAACTCGCCTTGGGGAAAATATCCTGCCGCAGGTTGTTGCAGCGCATCGAGTTCCTCCACGGGCATTGTCAAGGGATCTCTGCCATCCCAACCAGGAGTCCATACCAACGATGCCGGGTGACCATAGAAACCACCTTGTTTCACATCATAAAGCGGACTTGTGGGACGCCAATCGCCTTGGTTGTCGGTGATCAAAAGTCGCCCCGCAGCATCAAAGCCGATGCCATTGGGAGAACGAAATCCACTGGCATAAGGCGTCATTTTTTTGCCATCGGGAGAGAGTTTCAACACCCAGCCGCGCCATGGCACACGAGAATACATACGCCCCACATTGCCGGCATTTTTTTTCCAAAGCTCACGTAAGGTCATGCCTTCGCGATCTACCTTGCCAATCTCTGAAAACTCACCACGGATTTCCTTTGCTATCGGGGCACCATTGGAAGCGACACCGAGCACGATGAAAAGATTACCCTGCGGATCACGCGCGGGACCGTAGGCAAATTCATGGTAGTTGCCCGACATGCCAAAATCATCAAACACCGTCTCATAAACATCGGCCGTGCCATCGCCATTGGTATCGCGTAGGCGTGTCAACTCCGAGCGCTGCATCACCAATAGACTGCCATCTTTGTCCGCTAGCATGCCAAGAGGTTCCTGCAAGCCACTAGCGAAAGGGGACCATGTTTTGCTAACTGTATCGTAGAGCATCACGTCGCCGCGATGGAATGCCACTGCGAGACGTCCGTCTGCCAAGATATCCATCGCACCCACTTGCGGATCAATACCCGGCGGGTTAGCGATTTCTTCAAAGGAAAAATTCTCTATCCAGCCATGAGCAAGGATACTCAGGGACAACCATGCGATTAGGGAAAAAATCTTCATTTCAAGGTAAAGGTAATTGTGAATGTAGCGGCATCGGCGGGAGCAATCGTCAGCTTCGTTCCTTCCAGTGTGCCTTTGTCACTGGTGATGGTCACGCCATCTTGTTTTGTAAAGTTTAAGACCAACGCAGAAGATGGAGTTGGTGTCACCGTAAATGTTCGTTGAAAACCACTGCTTTCTTTTAAGGGCGCAAATCGCTCTGTCACCATCTGTGTGCCTACTGCATAACTAAAAATGGGCAGTTTATCCTTCATCGAGTAACCGAGAAACTTCGCATTTTTCGTTTCCCCAAACGGAGATTTCTCTTCTGTATATTTCACCGTGCCGACAATCGCTGCGACGCTGCTGCCATTGCTCTTCCAATAGGGATATCCATCGATGAAACCACCCGTCCACGCATAACGCAGACGACAGACTCCAGCATCCCAACACAACGATGTATTCTGATCCAGAGCCACCGCGATCGCAGCAGGACTTGCATTCGGCATGAAAATTCGTCGCACCTGCGGACGCTCGGCATAGACAGAAGAAGTCGCAAAGGGATCACCCGCGGCCTGCTTTTTGATCTTCACGCCTTTGGCTACTTCCATGATGTGAGCATAGACCGCTTGCAATCCTTCCTCGCCGATGTGAACCATCGACGGCATCTCGATCACGCCCTCGCGCTTTTTCCGCGGTGCCACGCACCACTTCACAAAATCCTCGCGCTTGCCGTCATACAATCCACGGATCTCCGCCAACGAAGGTCCCACGATCATCTGGTCGAGAATATGGCAAGCCGAGCAATTTGTCGTAAACAACTGCGCCCCATCAGGAGCAGCGGACAACACCGAACTAGCGACGGTGGAAAAAAATATCACATACTTCATCATATCAATGCCGTGGGCAAACCCAGCGGCAAACAGTAACGGCACAACACGTGCCATTCTGTCGAACAATTTCTGCAATCGATGAATTGATTGGTTTTTGAATGATGAGTATTTTTCTTACCGCACTCCAAAAAAAACAGGCTGCATGGCAAGATGGTGCAATCCATAAGGCACGATCTTCCTGACACCATGGGTTTACAGCAGATAGGCAGACCCAGAAGGCATCGACAAATTCGAACATGAAATCTAAATCACACCACCGTGCCCGATTTTAACTCGTGCATGCATGATGAAGTTAGAATCGAAGTTCAACGGTGATCGTGATTTTCTAGATGATTGTTATCGCGCTCGTCTCGGTAGAAGGATTTGTTTTCGTAGCGTGCTGGTTTCAGAGTTGTATTGCCATGGTACTCGTTACGTCCACCGTAGTAGTATTGTCCGTTGTGGTAGTAACGATTTGTGTATGGACTGCCTTGATACATGTAGCGGCCGGTTTCGTAGTTGCCGCCATAATAGTAGCGATTCCGGTAGTAATAAGCATCACCCACATAGGTATTGGGCAGCGTGTCATAAATTCCAAACGTGGTGGTTACTGAACCGTTTACCGGGCCACCTGGATAGTCAGAGACGATGCAAGAAGAAAGGGATACTGCAGCTGCAGCGAGGACAAGTAGTGATGTTATAGCATTCATGGAAGTTCGTGTTGTTTATTGTTTACTGTTGTTCTAGTGAACGAAGTAACCCTAGTTGTTTCAAGTCAGGTCCGCTATAGGGTGAAACTCTACGCAATGCTGATCGCTTAAGATCAAGTCAAACGATCCAATACGCGGACGATGCAATACGCGCATTGCCTCTTGCTAATATGAGAATTTGTGACATTTTGATGACGGATTTTCGCATATTGAAACGTATGGTTATCTCTTTCGCTGATCATGAGGACCGTGCGCCATTTTTTCCTATTTGCCATTGCCATTTTTTCTGGCACTGACGTGTTGTTAGCACAAGCACCTGCGGCTGCTATCAAAACGGAGTCTTACACGGTGAAAGCTGCGGCTTTTGCGAAAAAAATTCAGACCGTCGGCACCTTGCGGGCAAATGAATCAGTGACGCTGGTGGCGGAAACATCGCGCCGACTAACAAAAATCTTTTGTGAAGAAGGGGCGCAGGTCAAAGCCGGCGACTTGCTTTTCCAACTCGACGATGCTGAGCTGCAAGCTGAGTTGCAGGAAATCGAATCGCGCTTGGTGCTCGCACTCGCAAACAAACAACGCGCAGAGGAATTACTGCCGCGTAAGGCGATCAGTCAATTGGATGCGGATGTCGCTGTCGGCGAGTGGCGAGTGCTCGATGCTCAAAAGCAAACCAAGCTGGTGCAAATTGCCAAAACCAAAATCGTCGCTCCTTTTGCCGGACGTTTGGGGACACGCAAAGTAAGCGAAGGCGCGTTTCTCTCACCGAGTTTGCCGTTGATCGACTTACAGGACGTATCGCAGATCAAAATTGATTTCACCTTGCCCGAGCGCTATGCTGGTGAGATTCAAAAAAATCAATCGTTCACCTTTACCGTGGCGGGTCTGGATAAAGTCCGCGATGGAACCGTGACAGTGATCGAGCCAGCGATCGATCCGCAGACCCGCAGTCTGCTGTTGCGCGGCATTTGCAC
>CAIRGO010000029.1 GCA_903878115.1 Akkermansiaceae bacterium
ACATCGCCCACGGCGTATATGTGTGGATCGGATGTTTGTTGCCAAGAATTCACAATGATGTGCCCGCGCGCATTCAGGTCGATTCCGGCTTCGCGCGCTAGCTGACTTTCTGGCTTAACGCCAATGGATAAAATTACTAAATCAGCCTTGTGGCTAGCACCTGATGCAAGAATGGCACTGATGTGATCTGCTTCTTCGTTGAATGCGGCAATGCCATCTTGGAAAACGAGAGTAACTCCACGATCTTTTAAGCATGTTTCTAATTGCTTGGTCATTTCCTTGTCCATCTGAGGCAACACTTGAGCGTTGCGCTCGATCAGTGTGACGGATTTTCCCAAGTGAACCAATTGTTCTGCCATTTCTAGACCAATGAATCCTGCGCCTATCACTAAAATTTGATTCGCCTTTTCAGCGGCAACTTTGATGTGATCCATGTCTTGAAGATTTCGCAGCGTGAGCACTCTCGGGTTGTCGATCCCCGGCAATGGAGGGCGTAGCGGACTAGCTCCTGGCGCTAAAATCAATTCGTCGTAGGAGATGAATTCCTCTTCTCCATTTTCGAGATTGCGAAGTGTTACTTGGCGACTATCCCGATCAATGTGAACTGCTTCGGTTCTAACTTTTACCGTAAGATTCAATAAATTGCGCAAACTTTGAGGCGTTTGCACGGCTAGGTCAGCACGTTCGGAAATTTCTCCGCCGATGTAATAGGGTAGTCCGCAATTCGCGAACGATACATCTGGACCACGCTCGATCAATGTGATGCTTGCTGTTTCGCTATGTCTGCGAGCCCTCGCTGCCGCTGATGCACCACCCGCTACGCCACCAATGATGACTATTTTTTTCACTTGCTGATTCATATAATAAATTATTTTTTTGGTTTAAGAGTCTTTGAAAATACACTGCAAAATTTATGGATCCGATCTTTCTTGATCGAATAGAGGATTTCATTTCCGCGCACTTTACTTTGTATCAAATTTGCCGCCTCTAATGCTGCAATATGTCGAGATACGCTGGGTTGAGAAAGGGGAATCACCTCCACAATCTCCATGCACGGGCACTGACCGCGTTGTTGAAGGAATGTCAAAATCTTGATCCGAGCTGGATGCGAGAGAGCTCTCGCAAATAGCGATAACGAGACTGTTTCTCCATCGAATACATCATGTTTGGCGTGTGGCATATTTGATATGTGACATATAAAATATAAATTGTCAATTTTTTTATAATTGATGACAATTTTCGTATGCCGCCGATGTGCAAACGGAGCTAATACGGCAATCGCTTTCGATCAAAAAGCGTAAGCGAATATCATGTAATGATTTGCGTTCGAAGCATTACGGACGATGCGTCCACTCAGGTAGTCGTATGATTTCACCGCCACGCTGTGCTGATTCGTGAGAGAGAATGCCTGTGCAGGTGATGTTTGCCGATTCGATGGCATTGGGATAGGAATCCACTCCCGACTGCAGCATCTTTACAAATTGATGCACTAGGTGAGGATGGGAGCCACCGTGGCCGGCACCTTGCGTGAAAGAAAGATGGTCTTCACCCTCTTCGCCGCCGTAAACTCCGCCTGTGGTAAATGCTTGAATTTCTTCTGGCAAATAATGTGCAAAATCTGGGCAATTCACTCTTTCAGGAATTTGGGGTTCAGGTTTTTTTGCCGTGTGAATGACGAGGGGATCATGTTCGATGAGAGGCCACTCGACAGATTTTTTCTGACCATAAACTTCAAATGATTCGCGGTATTGGCGGGCAACATCAAATAGTGAACGATAGACATGCGCTGAGACATCGCTATTTTTGAATTTTATATGGGTTGTCTCTACTGCAAAGGATGAACCATAACAGGCGTGCATTGATTCATTGATGGTGCCAGATCCGAAACATGAAACGTATTCTGCCTCGTTACGCGCAAGACCTAGGATCGGCCCGACGCAATGTGTCGCATAATGCATCGGTGGTAAGCCGGGCCAATATCCTGGCCAGCCTTCCATGTCTTGCTGATGTGAAGCCTTGATGAATTGAATTTTCCCAAGCTCACCTTTATCGTAGAGCTCTTTCATGAATAAAAACTCGCGCGCATAACAAACCGTTTCCATCATCATGTATTTCAACCCTGTGTCTTTGCAAAGATTGACAATGGTTTTGCAATCTTCCACGGATGTGGCCATTGGCACGGTGCACGCGACGTGTTTTCCTGCCTTCAATGCCGCAATCGTTTGAGCCGCATGATCAGGAATAGGAGAATTGATATGAACTGCATGCACTGCTGGATCGGCGAGCAATTCTTCGTAGCTAGTGTAGCGCACATTAATTTTGTATTTGTCGCCCACTTCATCGAGTTTTGATTGTGTGCGCTGACAAATCGCATACATGGTAACCCCTTTGAGACGTTGATAAATAGGAATAAACTCGGCGCCAAATCCGAGTCCAACAATGGCGATATTGATATTTGACATAAAAGTTACTGCGTGTTGCGAGTTTCTTTTTTACTAAATTTCTCCAATGTTGCTAGACTCAAAGTGTGTCATTGTTTGCCATGCCATAAATAAATGATACTTGATTTTCGAATGTAGGCACATTACCTGAGTGGTGGTGAATGAAAATGCAGAGTGGCTCATTGACAGGGCTTTATCAGAGGACATCGGATCAGGTGATGTGACATCGCAGTACTTTGTGCCTAGCGAGCGAGAAGTAACAGCTCTGCTTGTTGCTCGACAAGATGGAGTCATCGCGGGATGCGATTTAGCGCATCAGGTATTTCTTAGAGTTGATTCTTCATTAGAAATTGATCTTTTGCTTCAAGATGGTTCACGGGTCGCAACGGGAGCCATAGTGATGAAAATTAATGGTTCTGCACGCTCGATCCTCACAGCTGAGAGAACAGCGCTGAATTTCATGCAGAGACTAAGTGGGATCGCCACACAAACGCAGGCTTTCGTCAAGGCGGTGGAGGGAACGAAAGCGAAAATACTAGATACGCGTAAAACTACTCCAGGATGGAGAAGTTTGGAAAAATACGCAGTAGTCTGTGGTGGCGGAGAGAATCATCGAATGGGGCTTTACGACCGCGCCATGGTTAAAGACAATCACCTTGTCGCGGAGTCCAATATCGCCGAACTACAACATGCCATTGCAACGCTGAAAGCTGATCATCCTAGCGTGGAAGTTGAATTGGAAGCAGATCGACTTTCTCAAGTTGGGCAATTTCTAACGATGCAAGACGTTGATTACATTTTGTTAGATAATATGAGCCTCGCTGAACTGCGCGAGGCTGTTGGCATGCGTGGACTTAGAACAACACCATTGCTAGAGGCTAGCGGTGGCGTGACTCTACAAACCGTGAAATCTATCGCCGAAACAGGGGTTGATTTCATTTCTGTAGGTGCCTTGACTCACTCTGTGAAAGCCATGGATTTGGCGTTAGATTTCGTATCTTGATGAAAGAGTGGACCACCAAAGATAGCTGTTCGATTCGTTGGTATGATGAAGTCTCATCGACCAATGATGTCGCTCGTGAATGGGCTAAAAGCGTTCTGCATGAGCGATTGGTTGTCGTTGCCGACAACCAGACAAACGGACGTGGTCGTCGTGGCGCTACATGGGTTACACCTGCTGGTGAAGCGTTGGCATTCTCGTTGGTTCTTCGGCCCACGATGGTGCGCTCTCTTTGGCCACGATTGGCGTTAGTAACTGGATTAGCAGTGGCCAAGGTGTTAGAATCTCGTGGTTTATACGCGGAAGTTAAATGGCCAAATGACGTTCATATAGACGGGAAAAAAATTTGTGGAATTTTGTTAGAATCAATCGATGATTTTGTTGTCATCGGCGTCGGAGTGAACATCAATGTCTCATGCTTTCCCGCAGAATTGGAGAATATCGCCACGTCGATGAAGTGCGAAACTGGATTTGATTATAATCGAGAAGAATTATTGGAAAATTTCATCAGCTCGATCATGCTTCATGCGCAGATGGTTGAGCATCAATTTGATCTGCTATTAGACTCCATACGTGAACGTTGCGCCTTGACGGGCAAGCGTGTGACTTTGACAACATCGGGTGAGTTGTTAGAAGGTGTAATCACTGGAATCGCTAATAACGGTGATATTTTGTTAGATTGCGGCGACCGAGTGCTGTCACTTTGCCAAGCTGATGATATACGGGCGAGCCATTGAACCGTCTATTTCTTTTGAGGTTGAATGAGATTCAATTCATGAATGCTCCAAAACGTTCCGGAAGCTTTCCCATGTTGATTGATGCGTAGAAACTTGGTTTTGATCGTTTCTTTAAACGAGATGTTCGTAAAGCTTCGAGTGCCGTCACCTTTTGCGATCGGCTTGCTCCACGATATACCATCATTTGAGATCATGACTTCGAATTGGCGCGGGTAATCATTGGCAGAGGAAACACAATCAAGCTCTATTCCGCTCAGATCAGTGATGGCAGGCAGTTCGATTTGCAGCCACATTCCTTTGGACTGAGGAGCGCTCGTGTCCCATCGCGTTTCGGATTTTCCATCGACGCAAAGATTTAATTTGGACGGATTATGACTCGCTGTCAGCTTCCAGTCTTTACGATTTTCAAGTGGTTGTGGCGATATCGATTGCAACTCAGCAATGCTCCAAGGTTTTGTTCGGGTTGCCAACTCTTTGCGGAGTTGGGTGACCTGTTTCGCATCAACAATGTTGCCACTATTGCCAAAAGAATTTCGCACGTAACTTACGATATCGGCGATCCATTGGTCGCTATTCGTATTTTGGGGAATCATCTGAGATTCGTAAGTTTTTCCGTTAATGGGGCCTTCTAATCCGTTAAGGAGGACACGAATCATCGCATCGTTTTGGCGAACAGTTTGTGATCCTACGAGCGGTGGAGCGAGAGTTGCAGTTGTGGATCCTGGAATGGGAGTCCCTCGACCATCGGCACCGTGGCAGGCAAAGCAGACTTCTTGATAAATTTTCATTCCCTGGTCCAATTGTTTGCGTTGGGCGGGAGAAAAATTATTTGATATTGTTGGGCCCACGCTGAGCAATTGGACTCCTAGCTCTTTAATTCCTGTTGAAGTAGTGGAAGAAATTAGCGCGGTAGCATCTTCTTTCCACTGAGGGAATTTATGCAGTTTTCCGGTCAATAATGATTGAATTTTGACATGAACATCTGGGTCAGTGGTGGCTTTTTTGATGTCCGTGATGAAGCTCGTATCGCCAGATTTGAGCAACGTTTCACTGGCGCGGATCGCTTGCACTCGGACCAGAGGTTCTTTGTCTAACATTGCGTTACGAGCTAGGTCAGGTGTGAGTGAATTTAATCCTTCGAGAGTCCATAAAGCATGAATGCGGGCAATATGATTAGGGTTTGATCGGAGCATTTCCGTTAAAGCGGGCACACAGGAATGATCTCCCTTGAGAATTAACAAGCGCTGCGCCGTATCGCGCCACCAACCATTCGGGTGGGTAAGGTGCTTTACCCACTCAGCGGGAGATTCTGCTAGCATGTTCGGCTGCGGTCCAGGCTTGAAATCTTTATGAACGAGACGCCAAATACGCCCACGACCTGTGTTGTTTTGAAACCCGTGTTGCTGGACAACTTTCCGCAAGTAAGAACCATTGCTCACCCAATTTCCCTCTTGGATAATGCCACGATACATATCAACTATGTATAGGCAACCATCAGGCCCTGTCGTCATGTTAAGCGGTCGAAAACAGAGGTCGGTAGAGCGCAAAAATTCTGATTTAGGATAGGCATTCGTAAGTTGCGTAATGCCGTCATTATCATGAACAATCGCGCGACGAATCAATCGTCCTACAGGTTCGCAGAGAAAAGCATTGCCAATCATTTCCGCAGGCAAACGATCACCGCGAAAAATTGTATGGCCGCAGGAACCGGTAAAGTGATTCAAGGTGCCGTCTGGTCTCGATTTCCCCGTACCACCTTGATAATCTCGCACGCCAACTAATGGCCAGGGCATGTCAAAATCAGGCTCTTTTTGTGAGGGGACATTTATTGCTCCATAGATGATCGGCGTTTGAAAATTCCAGAATCCTTTTTCTCCGCCAGCATTACTCCACCACATTTTGCCATAGTTGTCTTGCGCTAGTCCCCATTGCCCACCATTGCTGGGAGTTGATTCTTGAAGAGGTGCTTTATTTTCGCCATTCCAACGCAGTCGATACGCATTGTATGTGCTATAAATCCAGTTATCCATGCCCCACACTAGACCACTGGGTTGGTGTTCCATATTGCCGCCGCGTGGACCGCCTACGAACCATGGTTTGCTTTCATCCGCGACCCCATCGCCATTGGCATCACGATGTATGGTTAGATCGCTGGTATTAGTGATCCCTAACAAAATGCGGTCATCCAGCGGTAGAATCATTCGGGGAAGCAATACGTTATCGAGATAAATAGAATATTTATCAAAAACGCCATCTTTCTTGGTGCTCACATGCTTGCTGACAACGCTACGCGGTGTGATTTCGTCTTTGCCATCGATGTCCTGCATGTAGGTGCGCATTTCAGCGATATACATGGCTCCATTTGGATCAAAAGAGATGGCGACGGGCTCTTTGATCTGAGGTTCGCTAAGCACTAATTCTAACGAGTAGCCTTCGGGAAGGTGCACAGTTTTGAGAAAATCCTGCGGAGAAAGATACGGCACCTGAGGTTGTTGCGTAAAATCATTCGCTGCAGGGACTTCGGCCTGAGTCATCAATGGCAAGGCAAACAGCGATAGCAATATGGATTTAGAAAACATGGCGCGAACAATTACTGCCATGGCATGGGCAATCTTACTAAATTTCTCAATGTTGATAAGAATTGATGCTTTCGAACATTGCTCAAGGCGGAAACATGATCCATGAAGTTGGCGGGGCAATCATGGGTAGCGATGCGAAATCCAGTGTTTGCAATCGCTTGAATCAAACATGGGATGTTGCCAATTTATTTCTTTGTGATGGCTCTCCTTTTGCCTCTAATTCCGATAAAAATCCAACGTTAACTATCATGGCATTAGAGTGGCGATGCGCCGATTAAATCATTGAAGAAAACCGCAAAGGCAATTTCTAACAATTTACAACCATAGTTATGATGACTGATAATGATTCCCGCTTACCACGTCGTGATGTACCGAAATTTCTCGCTGCGGTTGCGATTTTAACCGCCCCATTTAGCGCGGCAGCCGAAGCTGCAGAGATCACTAGCAAGCCGTATGGCACGGATCCTGATTTGATCAAAGAATACAAACCAGGTGATCTATGTCCGCTCATCATGAGTCCCTCACAACGCACAACAGCGACGGTCCTTGCTGATGTGCTGTTGCCGGCGGATGATCTAGGGCCTGCTGCGAGCTCTTTACGTGTGCAAGATTACATTGATGAACGGATCAGCGCCCCGTATCCCGTGCAAATGAGTGATCGTCCCATGGTCATTGATAGGCTTAATTGGTTAGAAAAAGAATCACAGAAACGTTATCAGAAAAACTTTTCTACAATCGAACTGATGCAACAGGAGGCTATATGCAAAGACATTTGCTGGGCAACTGACGCTAGGCCAGAGTTCAAAAAAGCCGCTGATTTTTTCCTCAAATTCCGCAGTATTGCCATGGGCGCGTATTACGCCAGCACGGAAGGTTGGAAAGCGATCGGTTACTTGGGCAATTTGCCTTCAGTTACCTTTGATGGACCACCGGCAGAAGTGTTAGATCGATTGCAAGTAGGGCAAACGGTCAAAGACTGATGATTATCGCTGCTGATCTTTGTGTTTCTTGAATAGTGCCAATGTTCGTAAACGTTCTCGATTATGATCACAAATGGGTAGGGGATAATCGGTTGCAATCGGCCTGCCATCAATGGGAGCTTGGTGGAATTTGTCTGCAGAAATGTTAGCCAACTCAGGAACCCAGCGCTTGATGTAGATTCCTTGAGGGTCAAATCGCGCCGTTTGCGACCATGGGTTTTGGATGCGGAAATAAGGGGCTGCATCGGCTCCAGTTCCTGCCGACCATTGCCAGCCGCCGTTGTTCGAGGCGATCTCGCCATCAATGAGGTGCTGCATGAACCAGGATTCTCCGATTCTCCAATCGTAGTGCAAATCTTTGGTGAAAAACATCGCCACAATCATACGCACGCGATTGTGCATGTGTCCTGTCGCTAATAATTCGCGCATACCAGCATCGACGATAGGAAACCCAGTGCGCCCTAGCTGCCAGGCTACTAGTTTTTCATCGGGTTGATCCCATGGCAGGCCTCTCCATTGAGGAGAAAACTCACTTTCCAACACCTCTGGGTAGTAATGCAAAATAGCGAAATAAAACTCACGCCACGCCAATTCTTTTAAATAAATATGGATTCCGTTTTTGTGTTCCGATGAGGCAGCTTCATTTGCGGATTGAATGCTAGCGTAAATGCTCCGCAGCGATAGCAAGCCATGTCTTAGATCCTGACTGATGCGCGAGGTGGCATTGAGTGCGGGAATATCACGACACTTTTGATATTCGCCGATGCGTGACGCTAGGGCATGATGAAACCGCTGACGTGCGGCTTTTTCGCCGCCTTCTAGGGTTGTCGCATTGTTTGGCTTCAAGCCCCACCAAGCCAATGTGGGTAGGGGATCAGATGAAATATGCGGCGGGGTGCGGAGTGAGGATATTTTTGTAACGGGCAGATCTTTAGGTTTTGCCAGCCAATTTTTCGAATAGGGCGTGTAAACACGATACGGTTGCGCTCCGCCGGTAAGAATTTCATCAGGAGAATGCAATGAAACATCGTGCTCAGCATGGACTTTTACACCCATTTCTTCGCACATGACCTTCACTGCTTTCTCAATGAGTTTGCCGTGAGGATCTGGATCGAGCTGAAAGTAGAGCACATCGGCCTGCGTTTCGATGATCATTTTTCGCAATTCATCCAGTGCATTGCCGTGGCGAATGATCAGCCTTCCCTCGATGGTATTGAGATTTGCGGCTAAGGATGCTAGGCATTCGCAGAGAAATTGTTGCCGATTCGCTCCTGTCCATTGATGCTGCTGCTTCCAGGCAGTCAGAATATACAAAGGAAAAACCGCTGCACACTGCTGTGAAGCGGTTTTTAAAATCTTATGGTCTCCGATCCGAAGATCTCTGCGATACCAATAGATACCTGATTTGTAGGAAAAATTCATCGGCCAAGAACAAACGCGGAAACGCTTTCTTTGCAAATGAAATTTTTTCCAAATTAGCTGGATTTAAGAATCTTAGCAGCTTTTTTAACAGTAGCATCTGTGTGAGTTCCATCGACAAGTTTTGCTTTGCCGAGGGTATCTTTCAGTTCAGCAAGTGCTTTTTCAGCAGCAGCCAAGGCTTCTTTTGGTCCTCCGTATTGTTTGTCTGAGAAATATTTCACAAACGGCTTACCCTTGCGAGTGATGTATAACCGCCATCCGAGGAAAGCGGAATTTTCGTATGTGAAACGAGTCAGGTTCTTTTTTGATGTGTAGTTGCTCATGGGAATAATGGGGTAGACGTGCAAGTAATTAGCACAGAATACTGAAAAATCTAGCATTTTTTTCTCATTATCGACCAATTATGCAATATTCGACAGATATTTCATTCTTTTCAGGGGGGAGTAATCATGAAAAATGCTCATGTTTTTACATTGTTATTTCTGCGGAAAATACAAATTTTAGCATTTTCTTGAAAAAAGGTATTGCCAAGAGTTGATTACTACCCTTTATTCGCCGCCCCGCGAGCGAAATTACAACTTGCCGTCGGTCCTCTCAGTGCTTTGCTTTTTGCAAATCAACGTGCTCGCGCAGAGGGTAACCCGGCCATTACACGTAACTATGTCAACCGAAACCGAAGAACCAACAAAAAAAGCGACTCAATTGGGTCGTTTCGAATTGCCGAATCGTCTCGTTAAAAACGAGGAAACCGCCACCGATACCTACGCACAGTTCACTGCTGAACCATTTGAGCGTGGCTACGGTCACACCTTAGGAAACTCTCTGCGCCGCGTGCTGCTGGGATCATTGGAAGGTGCCTCCATCACTTCTGTGAGAATCTCTGGCGTGCAACATGAGTTTTCCAGCCTACCTGGAGTAGTGGAAGATGTCACGGACATCGTTCTCAATCTGAAGAAAGTAAAATTTATTCATCATGACAAAGAACCACGGGTATTGAAAATCCAAGTGGAGCGTGATGGTCTAGTAACCGCTGGCGACATCATCGATGACAACATTTATGAAGTTGTCAATAAAGACCAGTTGATCTGCACACTCGATCGCAAAGTGAAATTCGATTGCGAATTCGAAGTGCGCGTCGGTCGTGGCTTTTTCACCGGTGAGGAAAACAAACGGAAAGATCAAGCGATCGGCGTCATTGCAATCGATTCGATTTTCTCCCCAGTTACTCGTGTTAAATACGCTGTTGATACAACGCGTGTTGGTCAGATGACTGACTATGACAAATTGGTTCTCGATATCTGGACCGATGGCCGCATCACCCCACAAGACGCGCTGCTACAAGCTTCTGCGATTCTTCGTCATCACTTGGATGTGTTTGTGAATTACGACGACAAGCTCGTTGACTTCGATAAAGCACCTGCCGAGTCCACAGAAGAAAACGCAACGCTGAAAAAACTTCTCGGCATGAGCGTGAACGAAATCGAACTATCGGTTCGTGCTGCAAACTGCCTCAACAATGCGAACATTACGACCGTTGGCCAATTGGCTACAAAATCCGAAGCAGAAATGCTTAAGTATCGTAACTTCGGTAAGAAGTCGCTTAATGAAATCAAGGACAAACTTGTCGAACTTGGTCTCTCATTGGGCATGTCGCTTGACGCGTCACTTTACTCTGGTCCTTCCGTGGTTTTCCGTGCTCCGCGTCTCGGCGGCGAAGAAGAATCCCAAGTGGGTCTAGCCGATTTGATCGCACAAAACCTTGATGATTAATAATTTACTCCAATAACTAGAAAGAAACATTTCCGATGAGACATCGTAGCAGCAAATCAAAACTAAAGCGCACCGCAGCGCATCGTCGTTCCTTATTATCCAATTTGGCTTGTAGCCTGATTGAACACGGACGGATCAAAACAACTCTTGGTAAAGCCAAAGCACTGCGCCCAGTGGCGGAGAAATTGGTAACACTTGGCAAAAACGGCGATCTTCACGCGCGCCGTCAAGCCATTGCGTTCTTGCGCCAAAAAGAAATTGTGCAGAAACTCTTCTCTGAAGTAGCTCCTGCCGCCGCCACCAGACCTGGTGGATATTGCCGCATCACCAAATTAGGTGCTCGTATGACCGACTCAGCTCCGATGGCATACATCGAGTTCTGTGATGTCGCCGCCAAAGTTGCCGCTCCAGAAGAGGTTCTGGAAAAGGAAGAGGCTTAATTCATTCATTAACTTGATTTCAAAAAATGCCGACTGTTTGTTCAGTCGGCATTTTTTTTGTGGTGATTAACCTGCAAACGAATGACCTTTTTGACCTTTGACACCAAGTCCTTTGATCACAAAAAGCCGTCCACCATGCTCTTCGATCACAGATTTATGAATTCCTGTCGTCACGTATAGTTCGCTCAAGTCATCGCCTCCAAAGGCGCATGCCGTCGTTTCTAAGCATGGTAGATCAACGCGTTGCACTTCGCTTCCTGACAGAGGGTCGAAGCAGCAAACGCAGGCACCGTGGCAGAACGCCACCCATAGCTGATCGTTTTCATCAATGCACATGCCGTCAGGAGAAGCCTCGATGTGCGCGGTGGAAACACAAGAACGAGCATGACTCATCACGCCATTTTGATAATCAAAAGCCAAAATTTCACGACGAGGTGTATCGATATAGTAAACGGTCTTGCCATCACGAGACCAAGCAATTCCGTTAGAATTTGTCACTGGTCCAAAAGCTTTCGTCACAGTCAAATCAGGACTAAGGCGATAGAGATCGGCATCGCCATTTTTTTTCGTTAGGCTAATTGTTCCCGCAAAAAAATAGCCGTCAGGTGAGCATTTGCCATCGTTGAATCGATTGTCGGGCTTATCTAGTTCTGGATCAGCGATGGGAGTAATGGAACCCGTATTTTCATCGAGAAAAAAGAACCCATGATCGCCCGCACAGAGCAATCCTCCGGAACTACGCGGAACCACTGTTCCTACGCGCTGCCCGACATTCCAGATTTTTTCCTCACCAGATTGCGGATTGAAGCGAATTACCGCATGTTTTTCAATATCCACATAATAGAGGAAATTATTCCACCAAATCGGACCTTCGCCCCATTGAGCACGGTAGTTTGCTATTGTTTCAATCGTCATAATAGGATAGTAACGCATTATAATGACAAATTCTACGATGGTCAATTTGTATGAATTCTCCGATGCCGATTCTTGTAAAATATCTCATTGCGAAAAATCATTTCGCGCTTACGATAACACCTATCAACGATGAGTGAAACCCCTGATAAACGAAGGAAATCGGAACATTATAGTGGCATAGTGCCTGCTAAAGGTTGGCCGCAACGAAATTTAAAGTTGCTTCGCCAGCATGTTGTACCAGGGATGTTTCGTAAGCGATCTGGGGAAACAAAAAGTATTGAACTATCACTTCTTTCTCCTGAACAAGTGCGGGTGACATGGATTGGTCATTCTGGATTCTATGTGGAAATGGGTGATCGGTCGGTTGTCATTGATCCAAATTGGGCTAATTGGCTCGGCTTTCTCAAACGCATTCGCGAACCTGGTCTGCACTTGCATGAATTGCCGGAAGTAGATCTTGTTTTAGTGAGTCATGCTCATCATGATCACATGCATAAAAAAAGCCTTAAAATCCTCCAATCAAGCTCGGGCGTGGTTGTCCCTAATGGCAGTGCGACTTTGGTGAAAAGCTTAGGCTTTCCTGCAGTGCATGAAATGCAGGTTTGGGATACGATAGACTTCGATGGCCTAGAGGTAATTCATACACCCGCGATGCATTGGGGCGCTCGTTTCATTCATGATACTCATCGTGATTACGGTGGATATATTGTCCGCAATAAGGGGCGTAGCGTTTACCATTGTGGCGACAGTGCTTATTTTCCTGGTTTTGCTGAAATTGGCAAACGTCATGACATTGATATCGCGCTGATGCCGATTGGTGCATACGATGCTCCTAGTGGTCGCGATGTGCACATGAATCCAGAAGAAGCTGTGCAAGCATTCATGGAATTAGGGGCGAAAGTCTTAATTCCCATGCATTATGGAACTTTTCCATTGGGAAATGAGCCGACACATGAACCCGTGGAACGGTTGCTCGCAGAAGCTGATCGACTCGGCGTGGCGCACTGCGTGGTGGTTCCTATGGAAGGTGAATCAGTTATTTGTTAGATTGAAACCTCTCCCATCACGAGGCGATTTCTAAGGTGCTTGCTCCCGCAGAAAGTTTGCGAATGTTGATTTTTGTATGAATGCGCTCTTTCACCAAATCAATGTGCGAGATCACACCAATTGTCTTGTTTTCTTGGTGCAGTGATTCCAGCGTGGTGATTGCTAAATCGAGAGTGTCCGCATCCAAAGTGCCGAATCCTTCATCAATGAAAAGGCTGTCGATCTGAACATTTCTTCCCGCTAGATCCGACAAACCTAAGGCCAATGCTAGACTAACGATAAATGATTCACCACCTGATAAACTTGCCATGGGTCGTGAAACATCTGCTTGGTAAGCATCCACAATTTCTAGTGTAAGTTCGGTATCCTGTTGACGCTGCAATCGATAGCGATCTGTTAATTTCGCCAGATGTTGATTGGCGTGATGAATCAAAATATCAAGGGAAATACCTTGCGCAAATTTCCGAAATTTCGCGCCATCGTGGGATCCGATGATGCCGCTGAGCAAACGCCAACTTTCTAATTCATCGATTTGCGTGGCAAGAAGGGCCGCTTTCGCATCACGTTCTTGTTGCTGTTCCGTGTGGCGTAATAACTCACTTTCTGCTAGTATACGATCGCGTTGCATAGTCTCAATCTGCTTCTGCAAGGCTAGTTTTTCTTCTTGCAAGACAATGCATGCCTCACGATCAGGAGCCTGCAATTGCTGAGCTTGTTGAATCGCCTTTTCGTATTCGCTTCTCAGCGCTAACAAATCGTTGGATCTTCGATCCAGTGCCTGCGCGAGAGTTGAATATTCTGCAGCTTCTCTTGGCGAGAGCAAGGACTGGCGTAATTCCGCGACATCGCTAAAGTGGCCCTGTTGAATTTGTATTAGCAGCTCATTTAGTATCTGCTGTTGTTTGTTGATCGCTGCTTCATGCTGTTCATTGTGAAGTTTGTTTTCAGTGATGTATTGAGTAAATGCTTGCTCGCTTTCACGATAGGCGTTTTCAACATCACGATGTGTTTGCCAATCATCAGGGTGGGGGAGAGTCTGGTCTAATGAAATATTGTATTTACCAGCTTCTCGTTGCCAAAACTTTTCACATTCTGATTGCTCAGTAAGGTTGGTTTCACATAAAAGGATTGCGTGTTTTTTCTGCTCTATCTCACTGGTGAGTCGATCTAACGCAAGTTGATATTCCTGATAGTTATCTACCGCTGCTTGCCATTCATTGAATTGAAGTGAATCACAAAAATAATCAGGTAATGGCAACTGCAATGGCAGCAATTGTTGCTGTAACAATTTGGTTAGAGAATCAATCTCTTGCTTTTTTACAAGTATAGTTTGTTTCAATGCCACTTGATTACCCTGCATTTCTTCAAGTCGCGCTATCGCAGTTTGCATCAATTGCATGGTCAACGCACTCGTGTGTTGAGTATTCGCTAGGTTTTGCTTTTTTGTCAGCCATTCTTGTTGCTTATGACGAATGGAAGTAATTTTTTGAGAATTCACTTCCATCATCGACCTCAGATCTTCCAAACTGTATGAACTAATTTCTAGCGATTTTTCGCCTTTGCTACGCAATGATAACAAAGCTGAATGAGCATGATTTTTTTCTATTAGAGATTTTTGTTGCAGAGCATTTTGCGCTTCTAACGCAGCGCATGATGCTTTTTCTGCCAGCAATTTGCGACTAAGCTGACTGAGTTTTGTTTCAGTAAGGCGCAGTTGATCTTCGCGATCTCGTAAAGCACTGGAAACATCGCGGTGAGCATGTGGATGCTCCAGAGCGCCACAAAGTGGACACTCCTCACCATCTTTCAATTGAGCACGATGATCTTCCATTCTGGCAACACGTTGTGAGAGGGCAACGTTTTCTCGCAGCAGTATCAATTCTTTCTCAGTAATACCACACTCTCCATCGATCTGTGCGCACTTGTTTTGTGATTCGCGAAGCGCTGTTGAAGATTCTTCTATCGCGACTGTTTGTTTATCGATCTCGCTATTGCTTGTGACGATCGATTCACAAATCGTAATGAGTTTATCCAGTTTCCGTTGTCTTTCTTGAAATTCATCAATGACAGCATCGCATTCTTTTATCGAAGATGGCGCAATGTTAGTAAGTAGTTCTTTCTCTGTTGCAGCTAGATTCTTGCTCGATGAATCACAGGTCTCGCGCGCTTGCTTAGTTTGATTTTTCAAACTCTGACATTGCTCTTGTTGTAACACAATGTCCGCTTCAAATTTCTCCGAGTCAGCATTCTTATGACGCAAGTCTGTAGTTATGATGTGGATCTGATTGGCTCGTTGTTGAATGGCCGGCAATAAGGAAGCGAGCGATTGATGGTGTTTATGTTCATGTAACCAGTTCAATTTTTTCTCGCGTAGATGTTGAGCAGTTAACAATTCATCACCTGCTTGCCTATGTCGATTTTCAGATGAACGAATCGATTTTTCACAAAAATCGATGGCTTGTGAAATCATCTTATGCTGTATTTCCTGCGCAGTTTTTAATTGTTCCGTAGACTTCGTGCGAGAGATTTGAATCGCTATGACAATTTGCTCTGCCTCATCGTGCTGAGCCAACAGTTGTGAAAATGGCATAGCCTGCTGGTGTTCGAGAAGTTTTCGCAATGATGCCCCAGCGATTTTCCGATCCTCATGCAGTGCCTTTGTCTGCTGGTCATTTTCTGCGAGTGATTGTAATGCCGTGGCGAGATTGATACCGTTTTGTAATAACTGATTGATTGAAATGACTCTTTCTTGCGATCTGGAAATAATATTTTTCCATTGAATCATTTGTGCATTCTTCTCGTTTACTTGTTCCTCGCTCATTAGTTGGTAATGTTCGAGAGATATCTTTTGCTGAGTCAAATTTCGATCCCGTCTAGTTGATTCCTCATGGGCAAGCTTACCTAATTGTGAGTAGATTTCTGTTCCAGTTAGACTTTCTAACAATGCGGCACGCTCATCGTCTTTCGCGCGGAGAAAGCGGGCAAATTCACCTTGGGCCAGCAGCACGGAACGCAAAAAACGTTGGTAATCGAGCCCTGTGATTTTTTCTATCAATTGATTAAATTCCGTGCTGATTCGATTGAGCGGTGTCTCAGTGGAGTTGTAGAGAAAACGCTGCGGTGCTTGAAGTGCCCCATCGATTTTTCCTCTTGCCCGTCGCATCTGCCATTCGGCTCGATAAACCTCATTGTTTACAGAAAAGGTAACCTCCGCCAAGCATTCGCTGGTATGGCGGCTCATCATGTTTTCCGGATTGCTGTCCTTCTCATACCGTGCTGCTCGCCCATAGAGCGCCAAGGTCATGGCGTCTAGCAATGTGGATTTTCCAGCTCCTGTCGGACCAGTGATGGCAAAAATTGGGGCGCTTGCTAACGGTTCTATTGTGAAATCCACCACGTGATCACCGCGAAGCGAATTCAGATTGCGGAGTTTGATGCGGAGAATTTTCACCTAGCCGATTATGCTTTCTGATCGCACTATTGTAAAGGTACCTGTGCGTGGTCGAAGCAATCAAATTTTGCCCCAGATCTCAGTCATCAAGGCAAAAATTTCTGATTCTACTTGCTTGAGCTCACCGGCAACGAAAGGATAGAAATCATTATAACCAAAATATACTTCAGTCATTTCAGCGAAGAATTCTTTTTGATCAGTTAGTCCATAATGCTCGCGCATTTCTCCGGTGCTTGTGAGAACTGATTTGTATTTGCCACTTGCGCAAAACTTTTTCCATAATGCCAGAATGCGAGGATCTTCAAACCCTAGCACTTGATCGTGATATGCGTGAGCGAGTTCATGCAGCACCACGTATGACATGCGTTGATTTTCTGCAGGTGAAAGAATTTCGAATGCTTGAGGTATATGAACGCAGCGTGCAAGTTTTGCGCTATAACCATTTTCCTTCAGCCACTGCGCTTCTGGATGATATTGCATGGGCGATAATTTCCCATAATCGTAATTGATTTGAATCGTCACCTTGCGCAGTTCAGCAAGTGCCTTTGCAGGAACTACTGCCGTGATCGCGACGAGTTTTGCATCTAGCAATTTCAATGCTTTGGCTCCTTCTTCGCTGTGTTCGCCTTTCAACAAGCGTTCATCGACACGCACCGTCCAGCCTTCTCGCTGTTGGACTTGAAGAATATCTTGCGAAGGCACTTCTTCTGCGGAAACGAACGCTAGACTTATGGCGAATAGAAGACAACTTTTTTTCATCAATCTTATTACGCGTTAAGCTCCGCAAATATTTCTCATTTGAACTCTTTTATGAAATATTGCTATTTCCTCTTGGTTGACCCAGTTGGTCGTCCGCCACCTGCTCCAGGGCCATTGGCTCTGCGTGCAGGGGAGGGAGGGAGATCTTGTTTGAGTGAATCGAGTTGCGCAGCGAGTTTTTTCGTGAGTCCAGGATCCTTTTCGATAAGGTCTTTCGACTCAGAAACATCGCTTGTTAGGTTAAAGAGTGAGCGTTTGCCCCCATCAAACTCAATGAGCTTCCAATCCCCGGCAATCATTGCGATATCGTGGGATGCAATCAAAAATGGAGTTCGTTCATTTGGTTGTGAGTCTAACAAACTCTTCCATTGATCACTGCCGTCGATTTTCCTGCTAGAATTCATCGTAATGCCCGCTGCGGAAACTAAACTCGGAAAAAAATCTTGGACGGAGAAGGGATCGTTGGACTTTTGATTTGCCGCTATTTTACCTGGCCAACGGATCACGCATGGTGTGCGAATGCCTCCTTCGTAAATGGTGTCTTTGCCAAAGCTGAGTGGCGAATTATCGCTGTTTCGACGTGAGGCTCCATTGTCGGAGAAGAAGATGACGATTGTATTTTCTCGAAGTCCTTGCTGGTCAAGTTCAGTTAGGATGCGTCCGATGGCGATATCGAGAGCTTCAACAACTGCGCCATAAACATCGCCTGGATGTTTTGCCAATAGATCTTCAGGAGCGCTTAGCGGCACGTGTGGGGCATTGAATGCGAGTTCCATGAAAAAGGGGCGTTTCGTATCTCGCGTCTTCAATTGTTTGATTGCTTCATCTACGAATAAATAGCTCGAATATCCTTTTTCCTCTAATGTCTTGCCATCGCGTTGCCAGTCATTGCCGCCGCGTTGATTGGTGTGTTTATCATAATCAATTTCAGAACTCATGAATCCATAAAAGTGATCGAATCCACAGGCCATTGGAGGCTGATCAGCGCCAAGATGCCATTTTCCGATGAGTGAAGTTTGATAGCCAGCGGCTTGAAAAGCGGATGATATGGTGGTGGTGTTTTTAGGAAGTCCTGCTTGTTGTGGTCCTAGTGCATCTACGATGCCGAAACGGCGCGGCATTTGACCTGTTAGAAATGCTGCTCGCGAAGGACTGCACACGGGATATGTGTAAAAGCGCTGCAACTCCGTGCCTTCTTTAGCAAGTTGATTGAGATGCGGCGTAGTTATTTTCGCTTGATGAAATCCGACACCATTCCAACCGAGGTCGTCAGCAATCATCACCAAAATATTTGGTTGTTTATTGGTGTTTGATTGCGACGTATTATTTGTTGATGGAGGAGTAGGAGTCGCTTCGGAAGGCGTCGTAGAAGTGGCCGGACGCACGGGTGCTGCAGCCCCTGGTCTTCCTCCACTCTGCTTTGTGGCATCGCACACATCAACATCGCCAAGAGCGGCGGTGCCGAGAGGACCATGGAATCCCGCGACGAAATACGGCCAAGCATTACTAGCATGGTAGTGATATCCTAGACCGTCATGATCGTGACCATTGATAATGTCTAAATTTTGGGGAATATTGCCATCAGGCTCATAGGGGCCACGCACAGGAAATCCATCGAGTGCCCATCCAACAATTTTTCCCGATTTATCATTATTCATCACAGCAGGCGAACGATGATAGTGATATTCATGACCAAATCCAGTATGACCGCCTTGTGGATCCAGCGGCGCGATGTTTTGGTAGGCGGTGATCCGCAATACTGGTTCTGGTGGAAAAAAACGGATGCCGTTTGTGCTCACGCCTACTCCCGAACGAGGCGAAAAAGTCGCCTGACGTAGCATTGTTGGTTTAGGAGAAGCTTGTGGATTTTTTGGCAAGAAAATTGTGACAATTTGCTCTATGGGTTCCAGTTCGATTACCGAACCCGTCACTCCGTCTTTTTTAGCTTGTTCTAGTGTCCATCCAGCTAGTTCTTGACGGGCAACTTTATCAAATTCTTCACGGTTCTTAGTGCGGTGCACAGTTCCATCGGCATCATACATATTCCATCCCCACTTGTTGAGAATGTTCAAATAATTGAGATCGACACGATAGAGTTTTTTATCAATGGCATCTTCCCAATAGCCGCCTTTGTCATGAATTGTTTTCGGGGCCCATGGCCCCATTTCGTGATCCACAGGAATCGAGCGGACAACAATTTTGTAAACGGTGGATTTTGTTCCATCGCTCAGAATTCCTTCGATTTCTGTGATCGGTTTCACGAGGGCTTTAGGGTTAAAAAGTTTAGACACAGAATTTAACGCTACATTAGCTTCAGAGATTGCGGGAGCTGGTTTCGGAGCAGGTTCGGTTGTTATAGGTCCTGCTTGATTCGGTCTGCCACCGCTCATGCGGTATTCATCGGTGGTCAATTTGCCATCACCATTTTTATCGAGCTTCATCAATACTGCAGTGGCATTGCTAATTTCATCCGCTTCGATGATGCTATTTTTATTGACATCTAATGCTGCGATTGTAGGTGCAATCGGCGCACTAGCAACCTGAGCTGGCACTGAAGTCGCTGGAGTAACGGGTGTTTCCGTTTGGATGAAAAAAGTCTCAGAGTCTTCTTCCTTATGACCATTGTGAGCCATGATAGGGAGTTGCATAAAAACGCCAACGAGTATTTGTAGGCTCAAGCAACTTGTTTGGATAAATCGTCTGTGTAACGTGCTCATTTCAAACGAGATTAACACGCCTTGTGATGATTTGTCGCGATGCTTTACCAAAACTTTACAATTTAGCGTTGATCTGCTGAAAGTAACGCGAGAATTAACTCGCCGCAACGGATCATATCATCTTTGATTTGATGGGAAAATGGAACAGCTACACATTCTATACGAAGATGATTTTTTGATCGCGATCGATAAGCCCGCTGGCATGTTGGTGCATGCCAACGCGAAAGATGATCATCCAGAGTGGATCGCGATGAAACGGCTGCGCGAACAAATTGGGCGGCGTGTTTTTCCTATTCATCGATTGGATCGACCTACGTCGGGAGTTTTGTTGTTTGCCTTAGACAAACGCACGGCAGGTTATTTGCAGCAAGCATTTGAGCAACGCAAAGTAACGAAAACTTACCTCGCCATTGTCAGTGGCATTGCTCCGAATCAATGGCGTTGTGACACCGCCTTGAGCGATGATTCTGGCGCCACGCATCGTGATGCTGTAACTCATTTCGAACTGATTCAGACTTCTCCGGAGGCCTTCTTCACAAGTGAACCTTCCTTGCGCTTATCACTGATCAAAGCCATGCCTGAGACAGGGCGTTTTCATCAAATTCGACGGCATTTACTAGCCTGTGGATTTCCGATTGTTGGTGATTTTCGCTACGCAGGCCAAGATCGTAGCTTCGCACTAGGAGAGCTGTTAGGCACTGGCACGCGGATGCTACTGCAAGCGAAAAGACTAGAAATCACCCAACCGCAGAGTGGTGAACGCATCATCATAGAAGCTCCCGGAGATGAAGAATTTCGCAAGTGCTTTCCTTGGCATTAGTAAGACCTACGTGTCAAACTAACTGGTATTACGCGACCATCCGTATTATGCATCTTGCCATTCCAGCTAATCAACCCCTGTGAAATGGATTTTTTCAATGTGATGATCGCGCTTTGTGATGATCCAGTGTATTCAGTCAACACTAACTGCCCTTCGCTAGTGTTGCTGCCACGTAATTGATAAACAACAGATGGTCCATCATCAGGGTGATTGTATTGTCCCGTTACATTGCCATCAGGTTGCCAAGTAAGAATGAAAATAGCACTGCGTGAGCCAACGGTGCCCACATAGGTTTGTGAAGTGCCCATCGGAATGTAAGTATTTTGCGTCGCTTCTGGTTGTGTTGCTGGCGGAACGCATGAACTCAAAATAAGTGCGAAAAATGGCAGTGCTGTAATGGATAGATATTTTTTCATGATGTTGTAATTGTGCATGTCTAGCTTAATTTAGTTGCGATTTCTCACAAGAAGAAATTTCGTAACAGATCAATTTTATTTGTTAGTTTCATGAATCGATTTGAATCGATTACGAATTTCCTCCACTGAGCCGATACTCAGATAAATCGTATAATCGTGCACAAAGGATGGCTTAATTGTCATCGTGCTAACAGGAGCAAAATAACTACACCCAGAACCTGATGGACCGCCAGGTCCGCCGAAGCGATAGCAGGTGATGGATTTTTTACCTGGAAAAAATACACCAATACCGTGACCTTTTTCATTAGTATAGGCAGCCCACTCTTCATCACAGGTGCGACTTTCATTCGGCCAGCCAGGTTGATCTGCAGTGGTCGGGGCATTCTTCCATGGTTGATCGCCTTTATAATAGTGAAGCTTAGCAAAGGCAGCATCGACAAAAACAGCAGGTAGTTCTTGGTGCTGAGCTGTGTGCGTCTCCTTGCCCATGTAAGTGAATCGAAATCGGATTTTCGCAACTTCTTTATATAGAGTGATCCACTCTTCCATGGTGCAATCCGTAAGCTCTTGGCCCGTTGCCCAATGGACGGGGATGGATTTAATGTAAAGAGAAGTGGCGTCTTTTTTTTCTTCGATCACTTTTGCAGGTTTGCCTTTATAATCTCCGCCCTGCACGGGATTCCAGCGCCATGATTTCTTTGCCCATATTGAGCCATCGGCTTTACCGTAGTAAGACTGTTGAATAAAACGCCCGCGGTCATAGTGATTGAGATAGTTTCTTTTTTCGGCAACACTAGAAAACCAAAAAATCGATCCTCCTGAGTCCTTATTGACTCCAATTTTCACGATTTCGTTCTCTAAATAAATAGCATTGGCGGGGATTTTTTCGGCGGGATCAGCCAGTGCTATTTGCAGGCTAATTAATGAATAAATGAATAATTTCACTGGTCGGAAATACGCTCTCATCGCTCAACATGTATCAGTGATTGTAAGATTTTCAAAAAATCCAGTGATTCACGCTTGCGAAAAATGAATTCATGACGAAAATGCTGCTTCACCGATTAACAACTACTATTATGGCACTATCAACTTTACCAGCTCTCGGATACGACTACAATGCGTTAGAACCGCACATCGATGCTCGCACGATGGAAATCCATCACAGCAAACATCATCAAGCATATATCACCAATCTTAATAATGCCATCGCAGGCAAGGCGGATTTGGAAGCGAAATGCGCATGGGAAATCATCAAGGACCTGAGCGCAGTTCCTGAAGATATTCGCACACCTGTTCGCAATAATGCTGGCGGTCACGTGAATCACTCACATTTTTGGCAGGTAATCGCTCCTGGCGGTGCTAAAGCTCCAAGCGGCGATCTGGCTGCGGCGATTGATACGGCTTTCGGTACGTTTGACGCATTCAAAGAGGCATTTGCCAAAGCAGGAGCGACACGATTTGGTTCTGGTTGGGCTTGGCTGGTGGTGAAGGCCGATGGCACTCTTGCCGTGACTTCGACTCCAAATCAAGACAATCCAACCATGGGTGCTGCGGCAGGATGCTGTGGAAGCACTCCAATTCTTGGTCTTGATGTTTGGGAGCACGCCTATTATCTGAACTATCAGAACCGTCGCCCTGATTACATCGGTGCTTTTTGGAGCATTGTGAATTGGGATGTGGTAGCGACAAATTTTGCCGAGGCGAAAGCATAATTTTAGCCAGCATTACCCATGACTTCTCGCGGTGCAGATTCTTCTGCACCGCTTTTTTTCCAGCTTTTTCTTTTCATTGTCTGACATTGAGATACTCTGCTGGCGGAAGATGGATGATGCAATTTTAGAGCGATTCAATAGTTTCGTGAAGCGACGCGCCTTGCGGCGTACGACGCAGCGTGATGCGATTGTGCGTATCATTTTTGCAAAAGATGAACATTTCACTGCCGAGGAATTGTTTGATCGCATTCATCGTACTGATTCACAGGCATCTCGCGCTACCGTTTATCGGACGATCAGCCTGTTGGTTGAATCGGGATTACTGCGTGAAATCGATCTCGGTGGAGAAGAGAAGACGTATGACCCAAACTTTCTCGATAAACCATCGCACAATCACCTCGTCTGTATTGACTGTGGAAAAGTGGTGGAGTTTGAAGATTCTCACATTGATTTATTGAACGATTGCATTACCCGACGTCTTGGTTTCAGGCCCATGCGCCAATCCATTCACATTGAAGCAGGATGTGAAAAATTGCGACTCAACGGCATCTGCCCCAATCTGTTAGCCACACGCTTGTCAGGAAAGCGAATCAAAAAACGTTAGATTTATTACATGAACCGCATTACAAGAACATTTGAAACACTACAATCTCAAGGGAAAAAAGCATTCGTTGCTTACGTTGCCGCTGGTGACCCTGATTATGATCGCTCGCTAGAAATTCTAAAAGGCCTAGCCGATGCTGGTGTAGACATCCTTGAATTAGGACTGCCATTTTCAGATCCCTTAGCAGATGGCATCGTCAACCAAATGGCCGCCGATCGCGCCTTGAAAGCAGGGATGAATACTCATCGTGTAATTGATCTGATTCGAGATTTTCGAAAAACTCATGAAACGCCCTTGGTGTTGTTTACCTATTTGAATCCGATTTTTCATTATGGCTATGAGAAATTCCAAATCGACGCAGTGGCTGCAGGTGCCGATGGCATTTTGTTGTTAGATTTGCCACCCGATGAAGCTGAGCAAAGTAAAGAATTCGCTGACAATGGTGGACTGCTGCAAATTCGTTTGATTGCGCCAAATACTCCGCCACAGCGTGCCAAGATGCTTGCGGAGAAAGCGGAAGGATTTATTTATGCTCTTTCCAGAACTGGCGTTACGGGAGCGCACGGGGCACCATCAGCCGACATTGGACAACTGGTCGCCACGCTCAAGCAGCATTCGCGTGTGCCAGTGTGCGTTGGTTTTGGCATTTCTAATGCAGAGCAAGCGAAAAGCGTTGCCTTAGTGGCTGATGGCGTGATCGTAGGTTCAGCTCTCGTAAAGCAAGTAGAAATGCATGCGGGCGATGACCATCCTGTCAACGCGGTGGTAAATTTCGCCAAAGAATTGATCGACGCAGTTCATGGCGTCTAACACTTTTTCCTGGCAAAGGTGGTAAGAATTTGTGAGTGGTTCAGTGATTTCTTCTTCAGGTCAAAATCTCCGTACTGCCTAACAATTGCGAACCCTGCTTGCTCTAACATTTTTTTCCACGGCACACGATAGAACCATTGCAGTTTCTGTTGCGAGTGGAATTCATTGTCGAGCATTCCATGAGAATCAAAACATTGATAATGATGCTCACGAACGAGTCGTTGAGAGAGGCGATCAATCTGGTGTTTTGTCGACATGATCGCAGTGGAATCGTCAGCCAGAGTGATGCGATGATCTTCATACCATACATTTTCTGGAAGTTCACCTTGGATTTCTGCGAGCGGAATAAAGTTCGTCACGTAAAGTGCGCCGCCATTTACTAACAATGACGAAAGGTGCTGAAGCACGGCGAGGGGATTTTCAGCCAATTGCAGGGTGAACGCGGGTAGGGTGATCGACTGGTAGCGCTGATCTGTAATCCACTGCTCCATACTGCCGTGGTGAACACGTGCATGAACATTTTCATTCGCGGCGGACTTCTCTAACAAGTGAATCATTTCCTCAGATAATTCTAATCCTTCCACGAGAAATCCTTCCCGTAGTAGCGGTAGCAATAGTCGACCTGAACCGCAGCCAATTTCCAAACTGAGTCCCGGAAACTCCGAGAGAAATATACGCAAGAATTCTAATTCCACCGCAGGGCCTTCGCTCGCCCAGAATTGATCATGGAGCGTGGCTTCTAAAGATTGATATGAGTGCGACACGTTAACGTTCTCTGCGAGAGCGTACAGCAGCAGCTAGGCGATCAAGCACCTCAATGGTGTCAGGCCAGCCAATGCATTGATCGGTGATGGATTTACCGTAGGTCAGCGTTTTTGGATCGCTGCCTAACTTCTGCGCACCTTCTACCAAGTTCGATTCAATCATACAGGCGGCGATAAAAGTGGAGCCATTTTCGATTTGTTTGGCCAAGGCATTCACCACCATCGGTTGATTACGGTAGTCTTTCAGAGAATTACCGTGGGAACAATCGACCATCACGTAGGGAGGAAGATTTTGCTCTTGTAACGATTGGGCCACTTCTGTGATGCTAGCTTCATCATAGTTTGTCCCATTGGAACCGCCTCGCAAAATTACGTGGCAAGCGTCGTTGCCCTTGGTGGTGACAATCGCAGAGACTCCTTGTTTGGTCACAGAGAGAAAATGGTGAGGACGGGACGCTGACATAATGGCATCCAAAGCGAGTTGTATGGCCCCACCAGTGCCATTTTTGAAGCCAACCGGCATTGATAATCCTGAGGCGAGTTCACGATGAACCTGCGATTCAGTTGTACGCGCACCAATGGCACCGTAGGTAATGAGATCTGCGATGTATTGTGGTGAAATGGTATCGAGAAATTCCGTCGCCGCTGGCACACCGCGGTTGGCCAATTCTAACAACAAACCGCGGGCTACGCGGAGGCCATGATTGATGTCGAATGAATCATCGAGATGCGGATCGTTGATCAAGCCTTTCCAACCAACTGTTGTCCTAGGTTTTTCAAAATAAACGCGCATGATGATGAGCAAATCTTTGGCGTGACGATCAGCTTCTTTTTTTAGCAAATCTGCATACTCGAGTGCTGCTTTCGGATCATGAATGGAGCATGGACCCACGACGACTAACAGACGATCATCAGTGCCATTGACGATTGCACTGGCAGCATTACGCGTATCGCTAACCACTTCGGCAGCGCGTTGAGAAATGGGCAGGTAGTAGGATAGAATCGCTGGAGAAATCAACGGATTGATTCCGGCAATGCGTAGGTCATCGGTGCGGGTCACGCGCGGGAGAGTGGGGGAAGTCTATCGATTTATCAATCAATAAATCTTCGAAATCATCGCAAATATGAATCAAGGAGTAGGAGCCACTGCAGGCGGTGGAGGCTCAGGTCTGCGGCGCAAGATCACCGTTTGCAAAAAGCCTCCCGCGGAACCGTCTGCGGAGAGAAAATATTGGTTTTTGCTCTTCAAAATTATCAATTGTGTCTGTTCGTTTGCACGCACAGGAATGATGTTGTTTTCAATGATACGCCATTCTTCTGTGTCCTTGCAGGCAATTTCATAGATGCATTGATGGTTGGGTGCGGCAACAATCATAGTTTCGCGTGTTTTCATTTCTTTGGGCTCCTTTCCATTGCAGCGTAATGCAACTGGATAGGTGCTGAGGTTGTGAATACGAAGTTGTCCCATCGGTAGATTACTAGGGTCATCATCAATAACATAAGCAAGATAAGTGCCCTCTTCGGCAGGAGCCAGAATCACTGTTGCACGGCGGCAATTGGTTGGCAGTGGCACCAGAGCGACGAGTGTCGGATTTTCTTTGCGGCGTTTTTCGATCTCTAGTTGTAACGTCGTTTTGGCACCTTTGGGTTTTGATTCGTCGACTTTTGCTTCTTCGACGATCAGTGGCATAAGTTCATGCTTTTTATCTTCCTCACTGGCTTCCGCTTTTGGAGCTATGCCACCATTACCCGACTTGTGGATTTCCATCAAGATAGGACCGCTATAATTGACCGGTTTCGAGTATTGAAACGGCATTGCGACTAGAACACCATCTACTTTTCCAGATTTCAAGGATAAGCCACCGATGGCATCGCCCCAGGAAATAAGATCAATTTTCATCGATACATCCGGCTCTTGCGCTGACAATACCGAGGTAAAGCAAGTGCCGATGAGGAGAGAAAATGTAACGGTAAGTAGTTTAAATTTCTTGTGCATTGAGCCAGCGGAAGGAAACGATTTTGAATTGGCGTCCATAGAAGCGATTTAGTGGTGAGAGGGCGGCGCCGCGAACAGTGGCTGCATTGACAGGGTCAACAAACTGAGGAGTGCGTTGCACAATGCATTCACAATATGCTTTCGCTATGGAATTGCCAGCGGCATCAAGAGCTTCGCCAAAGGAGCGAATGCGGAACGTATCTGAACGTGGGGTAATCGATGAGCCAATAACTTGAAGCACGTCTGCTTGAGTCAACCAACTAGGAATAGCTGTCGAGCGAAATCCTTGTTCGTTTTTAAGGGAACTGAGCATTTCGCGATCAGCAATGATGCTGGCTACGGCACCATAGTTGTTATCGGTGGAACTGTTTGCCCAATCGGGAAAAGACGGGTCGTCATTGGGAAATGGTATGGAAAGATCACCCCCGTCGAGGTCGGCACGTGGAGCTCCATTTTTTTCAACCAGTGTGACACGATCTGTCTGCGTCACAATACCAGTAAATGATTTTCTTGATCCTGCTGCATTGATGTTGATGCCGCTATCATCGATGGCTGATTGCAGCGCGCCGCTTCGGGTAAGAGCAGCTTGGCGGTTGATGTCACCAATGAAACGATTGATAAAGTGCGAATGTGACACAAAAGGACCACGCAGGCGCACTTGTTTAACCATTTCGGTGGCAAATGCATCAAGTTCGATATCCGTCAAACGACGATATCCCGAAAAGGAATCAGCCCCCGTGCCCGTTGGCGGGGTGGCGGCAGTGGTAAGCTGCTCTAAAGATCTTGGGAATGCGGCTCCTGGTGAAGTAACAGTGTCTGATTTATGGCGAAAATGTTTTGAGCTACCTAAGAATGCTTTCCAGGCATTTTTATCAGTGGAATTGATGTTAAAGGCACCGTCAACCATCAATTGAGCAGCCGAGTTCACAGGATCATTGAGAGAAGCTACTGTCATGCTAGGCGTTGTAGCGATCAAAGCTGGATTGTCAGTCAAGCCGCCATAACCACTTCCTGAGCCACTGCTAGGCAGAGCAGACAGAAAATAACTATCCCAAAGTGAAGCGTTGAGCAGGTAAGCAATGTCATAGTAATTTCTTGGTTGCGGCGTTGCTCCAGTAACAGGGTCACTAGCTTTAACTCCTGACGTATTGAGGGAGCCTACAATCCGATATTCATTTCG
Source organism: Akkermansiaceae bacterium (assembly GCA_903878115.1). Lineage (GTDB taxonomy): Bacteria > Verrucomicrobiota > Verrucomicrobiia > Verrucomicrobiales > Akkermansiaceae > UBA956. Next base: position 28,561 of record CAIRGO010000029.1, read on the forward strand.
TAGTTGCTGCGTAAGCGTTCGTTTGACATAGGGATTCGAATAGGAATTACCGACGGCGTAGGCGGGTTGATGCCCGATAGCCCCGGCAATATCATCACCTGTAAGGTCGGCGTGCTGGAATTGAGCGATCGAGGTAAACTGTGTTGGCGAGGTAAATAGAATTGTCCGGCTGCTGCCACTGATGAGATCTCGTCCCCAAGGTAGTGGGCTGGCTGTTAGGTTTCGGGTGAATGCGGTGCCAGTCTCGCCGCCAGGGACTGCGGTAGGCAACTGTGAGATACTGTTGTTGCTTTCCATGAAAAATGGCGCGGGATTGTAGCTGGCGACCGATTTATAAAATCGAGCACCATGCATATTGAAATCATAAAAAGTACGCATTGTCGATGAGCGTTGGCCCATTTCATATCCACCTGGCATGAAGTCAGTATATAAGATACCAGGGCGGCTTATTTGGAAGCTGTAACACATCAATGGAACAGGACTGGTTAGCTGAGGTATTTCCGACATCGTAAATGTCCTTGAGTTAGGACTGAAGTAGCCGTTATCAAGCTCAAAGCGCTCCAAACGGCAGAGTGATTGAGAGCTTCCCGAACCTCCTGCCAATTTCATGTCAACATCAACGGAGGTAGTCTGCCAACTTTCGCGGACATCAAAAGAGGGGAAAGTAGTTCTGGGCGCTTCATTGATATCAAGTTCAACGCAACGATTGAAGTCGAACGGCGCTGAAGCATTAAAAGGAGCAAGGTTGGCGACAACGCGCGCAGTACCTGTGCCTTGAGGGCGAAGGACGTAATTAGAAACCGTATACGCACGCGCTTCACCTGGCTGTAGAGTATCGCTGGGGATTCTAAAAAAAGCATTATTAAAAACAGCTTCCTCAGAAGGATTACCATTGATGAAAACAGCACGTCCGTAATTCCATATTCTTGATGGTCTATTGCCTGCAGGTGTCGTATTACGAACCTCCACTTCTAGATCGCTGTTCCAGCGCAGTGGGGTTGAGTAAGGGTTGGCAATGGCGATAGCAATTTTTCCGCAAGGATTCGCTTTAAAACCAGCTCCAGAGGCCACAAAGCGCACCCCCATCAAAATCCTAAAGTCAGTAATGATAGGGCTGATTGATGTTGAGAAATCATCTTTTGGCGCCTTGACAATCAAAGCGCCAGCAGTAAGAGTTCTTCCACGGTCATAAAATTCTTTTAATGTATTCCAAGTGGGCGCACGCATGTTGCGTGCTGCTACTGAGGAAATGATATTTCTCCCAGCAACAGGATAATTAGCGATGGTGGTAACTCTGGGTGTAGTGGGTAATGTGGCAGAAAGAATCGTATGTAGGTCAACTTGAGTGCCGCCATTGAGCGTATCGACCAAAAGACCGAAGCTATCGGCTGTTGCACTATGAAAAGCAGACTGCAAGGGCGAAACACCACCAGCTTTAACACCTACACTTGGCATCATCATTGATGACTGTGAAATTGTGGTCAATTTTGGCAATTCAGCATTCGCTGCTGATGAAGGCGTTGGATATGAAGTAAAGCCTGTAACAGAATCCCAACCGCGCCGCTGCGCGGTCAGAGATGAATACCTAGTGTTATCCGTGACTTGTTGTGGAATGTTGAGTTTTGCTTTCACTCCCTCGTCTCCAACCCACCAAGCATAACGTCCAGTTGTAGTCTTCGCGACATCGGTGCTTATTTTGACCAGTGGCGCAACGACGTAGTTGCCGATGGTGTTTGCCCCAGCTGTGCCCACAGTATTTTGTCCTGCTAAGATCACTGCTTTTGTAGGATTACTAATGGTGCCACTGGCATTCACTGCGACAAGATTGCTACTTGGAAGGTTTGCAATGACAGGACTTGCGGCGGCAGGAGTGGCCGATGGCAGGGTTGACTCATTGCCACTGACAAGCCACTGCACCAAAGTAGGAGAAGGCGTTCTGGTGAAAATTTGTGCTGTAGTATCTCTACTCGCAAATACTCCGGTCCAGAAGCGCGAGCCGTTTTGCACAGAAGTCAATCCTTTAGCGATGCTGTTAATCGATGTGTTGTTAACTGGTGCTTTGCCAGCCGTGAGTGATATACCACCGACATCGCCTGCTATATCCGCTGCGGCGGTGACTCGCTGGTCACTGCCAGCATGCTTTTGTAGCTGACTGATCGCGATCATCATGGCCATGCGAGCATTGTCGCGCGCGATTCGCTGCGCGCTCGCTTGGGAACTACTGCGTAGCGTCACTGAGGAAAGGGTCAACAATCCAATTCCTACCATGGTGAGCAGTACTAACAAACTAATCGTCAGAATCAGTGTAAATCCTTGATTTTTGAATTTAAAGGGGGAAAAAGTAGGTTTATTTTTCATAGTGGCCTAAGCACAATGTAAATACTACAGCAAGAAAATCCAGTAAAAAATACATAGAAATGAAAAAATCTCAATTCATTGTCTCTTCTAATGCTAAGGAAGCAGCACCAATCATACCAGCCTCAGCGCCGAAACGTGCGGGTAGGATCGACAAATGGTCTTTAAATGGGCCTGATAGCTGCGAAAAGAGGTATTTTTGCAATGGAACAAAGAGGAAATCTCCCGCTTTCGCAACACCGCCACCGATGATGATGGCTTGAGGATTGAGCAGCCAGCAACAATTCATAATCGTTGTGGCGAGTTTTTTTGCTACCGCATCCCAGATTTCTAAGGCAATCGCATCGCCATTCGTGGCAGCCATAGCCAGTGCCGCAGGTGAGCAATCGGTGATGTTTTTATGAATGCCACGGGATTCGTAGTGATTTCTAGCATCGGCAGCAATTTCATTGTTGCCAACGTAGTCTTCTAAGGCTCCTCGGTTGCCATAAGCTCCTTCACGACCTTCAAAATCAATCGAGGTTTGTCCAATTTCGCCAGCGCCATAATTCGCGCCGCGGATCATCATGCCATTGGCAATGATTCCTCCACCTACACCAGTTCCCATAGTGATGGCGACAAGATGTTGTAATCCTCGTCCCGCTCCACGTTTCCATTCGGCAAAGGCCATGCAGTTCGCATCATTTTCAACGATGACTGGCAAATGGGTGGCATCCGCTAAGCGTTTTTTTAATGGAATTTCCACCCATCCACGAACATTGGTTAGATTGTAAACAATGCCTTCTTCAAAATTGACAAATCCTGGCATACCCACACCGATGGCGGCAATCCCTGGATGTTCGTTGCGTAATTCATGGATCACGCGTAACATGGCAGCAATCAATTCATCAGGCCCCTCGTAGTCCTGCGTGGCGATCGGTGGCGCCGAGTCAATGATATTACTACGATAGATAACTCCAATTTTTACGGTCGTGCCGCCGAAATCGATACCAATGGCCAATGGTGTGTCCGACATAAGTGAAACAAATAATGATCAATTCGATGATCTGTAGCAAGCAGAAACATGGCCGTTTTTCATAAAAACTAGCGCTTCATCGATCTGCCGGAAATGGGTTTGCCTCGCGACGAAGTTCTATATCTTCGCGGGTAGGCGACAAAGGACTCCCCGGGTCATTCGCAGGACGCAGAATGGAAAACGCCAAAGCTCCTAACAACAAGACAATCATCACGGTCATCAGGATCCAACGTGGCAAATGACGATGAACGACACCTAACTCTCTTACGCGCATTTCTAAGCCACTGGGAGAAGCCATCGCCATCGCTGAATGTGGTGCATGGGCGGCAAGATCACACAAGATATGTGCATACGTATCTTTGCGAAAACCGCTACTGATGACGCGCGCATCACAGACCATTTCTGATTGCCCGTGGAGCTTTTTCGATAGCCAAAAAACTAACGGATTGTACCAATGGATGGAGCGAGCGATCAATGATAGAAAGCGCCACAGAGGATCGTGATTCGAGTGATGACCGATCTCATGTAAAATTACAGCAGTAAGAGTTTGCTGATTCCATTTTCTCCAATCAGGTGGAAAATAGATGATTCGAGAAAAAATCCCACAAGCCACTGGTCCCGCTTGGTGATGCAGCTCACGCAGAGTAAGGTCGCTCTTCACATGCTGCTTTAATTTACATTCTTCAATCAGATCCAGAACATCCTGATCAACGATGATGTGTGAATTATTCTGCCAATGGCGAAGTTGCCAAATACTTGAAGCGACACGGATGATGCAAAGCACTGCGCCTGATAACCACAACCACAGAATCCACGGCGGGCTAGACTGTTTTACGGCCTCTTGCACTGGCGAAACATAGTGTGATGAAGGCAATACATACCATTCAGGTAGTAGTAAAAATAAGGGCATGCACAGTAATAATAAAACCGAAAGGCGAGTTAGATTATGACTGCTGACTGAGTTAAAGCGATCAATCAAGCCAATCGCAATAAAAGCGAGTAGAGAAAAAATGCACGCGTAAAAAAACAGTGGATTCATGGATTTTCGTTAGACGATTTTTGCGAAATTAATTTGCGGATGCTTTCAATTTCATCGTGCGATAACTTCTGATCGGTGGGATCTAACAACGCAGCCACTAATTTTTCTGGTCGTCCATCAAAAAACGTATGCAACAAATTACTGAGTGCCGAGCGTTTGGCTTTTTTCTCAGCAATGGCGGGCTTATAAATGTATTTTCGCGAATCTTTACTGTGAACGACGATAAGATTTTTTTGTTCCAGCGTCGATAGCAACGCACGTGTCGCTGAGTAACTCGGTGGATCATGCAAAGCGTCCATGACCTCTTGCGCTGACGCTTGGCCAAGGCGAAATAATATATCCATCACTTGCCGCTCTCTGCGCGATAATCCTTTTTCCATTGGTGCATCCATGGCGGCATTCTACCATATGCTGGAAAAACTGCAATTAAAAAATCGACCTGATTTTGCCACACGCACGGCCAGCAAAGATATTCAAGGTGGACCAAGATCCCTGATCCTGTAAAACCCCCTCTGCGGCAGCGGTCCGCCCGAATAGCGCTGTGTCAGATTGTCCGTTACGGAGGTTGTCAATGAGTTGCCGACCAGTCCGCTCTGAATGATGGACCAATTGACCAGGTCGGTTGAAAAATCGAGGGCGTAGCGTTTCCCGTTTACCGAAAACCAGACAATCGTAATAACATCGCCGGACCTCGTGATGGTTTTGATGGCGAACGCCACCTGGCGAAACGAACGGAATTGTAGCAACATTCGTCCGGAAGTGCTGGATAAGACAAAGGTATGGGACGCACCGCTGGGCGGAGGGTTGAAGGTGAATTTTGTGGGTAGCTGGTCAGTTGGAAGATCCTTTGCTGCTCCGGAAATGCTGAACCCTAGCCCCACTCCCGCGTCTAGCACGCCGTCAACGGACATAAGGCCTGGTAGAGTATTGTTTGTACCGTCCTCAAAGCGCAGAGTGGGGCTTCCAAACAAATTGGTCGAAGAACTTGCCGTTCCCGAGCTTGTGACCACTCGCCCAAGGAATTCAGCACGGAAATCCCAGGTTCCTGTGAGGACGAAGCTGCCTCTCATCGGATCGTTGGGCAGCAAGTCCGCCGTATTCGTCTCGTAGCTCATGTAGCCACGCACGATGGTCAGACGAGGAACTGTCATTCCAAACGGCTGATCAACGACGGTTCCCGCCTCGGCCTCATACTCCACCGTTACGCGTTCCGCGAAAGCAGCGTGTGACACAAGCCAGGATGAGAGGAAAAAATAAATGCTTTCATAGCATCTCATAAGAATTTTCTTTTGAAGTTGATGGTGACATGTGACTTTAAAAAAAGACTTAACTCGCCTAACCTCATCGTCAAGATTTTTTTGGATGCGTTTTTTTGAACGCGCCTGGCAGGTGAATGCAAGAACCAGTTGTCCCATTTTCAACTGATTGGTTAGCCGTGCGCTTGTTTTGCTAGTACTTAGCACTATGATCACTAAGCAGTCGAGCCATGAACAAAGGTTGGGAAGTCGCGATGCTTCAAAACGAGCAGGTGATAAAAAATCAAAGGATTTTGCCGTTTCTATATTGCAGCTTGCCAACGAATCATTTACATCAAACGCATGCCACGCATTGCGCTTTTACAATCAGGAACATTTGCAAGTAAGGAAATTGCAATGGAACACCATGAAGTATTGATTCGTCAGGCAGCGGGGCAGGGGGCACAAATCGTTGTCACTGAGGAATTGTTTTTGACGCCATACTTTTGCACGATCGAAGATACCGAGCGATTTGAATTAGCTGATGAATTGCCGGGAAAAATTACCGATCGTTTGTCCGCCTTAGCTGGAGAACTCGGCATTGTATTGGTTGCCTCATTGTTTGAGCATCGTGGTCCGGGATTATATCATAATACCGCGGCCATTTTTGATGCAGATGGCTCGTTGATGGGATTTTATCGGAAAAATCATATCCCGCAGGACCCTGGATTTGAGGAAAAATTTTACTTCACACCCGGCGATCAAGGTTATCCTGTGTGGGATACCCGTTTCGGAAAAATTGGAGTGCTGATATGTTGGGATCAGTGGTATCCCGAAGCAGCGCGACTCATGGCGCTCGGCGGCGCGGAGTTATTGATCTATCCTACAGCAATCGGGTGGTTACATGCAGAAAAAGAAGCATTAGGCACCGCTCAACACTGCGCTTGGGAAACCGTGCAGCGGGGACACGCTGTTGCCAATGGCTGTTTTGTGGCATCAGTCAATCGCGCTGGTTCCCACGACGGCACTGAGTTTTGGGGGCAGTCGTTTGTGGCAAATCCTTACGGAGAAATTGTCACCAAAGCCAGCGTAAATCATGAGGAAATACTGCTTCAGGACATTGACTTATCTGATGTGGAAACATTCCGTCGCATCTGGCCATTTTTCCGAGATCGTCGAATTGATACCTACGGGGATTTGTTGAAGCGTTGGAGAAAATAATGGGATTTATTTGGGCGCTACGTCGCCGTCCTTAAATCCATCGCTGAATACTTTATCGCTTTCTACCCAATCTTGGGCGATGACTCTTTTAATTTCGAATTGTCGTGGTTCCATGCCGGCGTCACGTGAAATTTCTAACGTAACTGGCGCAGGATTCGAAGCGCGCAGACATTCGATAAGCGCTTTGAATGCTCTTGAATTGACATTGGCATAAGCCCGCAGTGGTTGATCATAATCGGGAGAAGTAAGCGCAAATGATACCCATTCTTTTTCGTCCACAAATAAACCATTATAATAGCTATCAATTCCCACGATCACCCGTACTTCGGCTTTGCAGTTGCCGACAGCAGAAAGCTCGCTCCATGGTTTCGTGCCATAACGCAAATAAGAAGCGACATCCACACGCCACTTGCCTTGATCATCGGGTAGTAGAAAAACGAGACGATTTTTATTGTTCTGATACGTTAGAAAAACAGTCTCTAAAGAAAGCCCATTCGTTTCGCGAGCTAAGTTCCACTCCATCGACACCTTTTCACCATCCGCTTTCTTTGCTGCTGAAACCAGTGCATAAGCTTGCGCAGCAGAAAATTCGTTTAATCTCGCGATCGCAGCTAATTTTTCAGGATCTTCAGCACTCAAAAATTTATCTACGATTGCTAGGCATTCCGCCTGACTTGGATGGGGGATGATGAATGTTTCTTCCAAAAGCGTTTTACTGTCTCCTCGTTTTGTGTTGTTGCCAAATTGCTTATAAATAATCCATATAATTAATCCACATAAGCAAGCTGCTGCGAGAAGAACGAAATAGTTAACATAGTCACGAAAATTCTTTTCATTCTCCAGCGCTTTTGTTGATCTTGATGAGCGCTGACGTGTTCTTTTACCCTTATAATTGCGGTGGATTTTGGCGATTTTACCAACCCTCGGTGCATGCGTATCGCCACTACCATTTGAGGTAGGCATTTGCGACAATCCACGATGAACATTTTTGTGTTTCATTCAGCCAAACTTAGCGGGGGACAAGTGTGATTCTTGTCGGATTGTACGAGTCATCGGGCCTAAAGAGCCAACCAGGATTGGTGTTCACTAATTGATAATCTTTCAATAAAAACTCCGGCAAAAATTGATTGCTGTTCACATCATAAACTTCGCGTCCCGTGTATTGCCCCCAGATCCGATATTCGTAGTTTTGATCAAATCCATAGCGCTGCCCAGCGGCACCATTTTCTGGTAAGCGGTCGGGATTCAATTTTGATGACTCGCGGAAAATGACCAACTTCCCTTGATTTGCCGCTTGGCGAGGTTTGCGCAAATACCCCCAAAAGCGAGTCTTGTTGACGAAGTAGCGACGACCATAGAAAAAATCACCAGTGGGCTCTTGACTGATTTGCGCACTGCGCTCCTCCTTAGTGGGGCCACCCATAGATCCCGCGCCCAATGACCCGCCGCAGTTACTTAACAAGAGCGCAGCGTAAGTGGCGATGAAAGATAAAACAATCCGACGTATCATGAGGTGGTTAGGTTGATGATTGGCTTAATTAAAGGCAAGAGCAAAAATAATTAAATAACGGAAATTTTATTGAATAAAACGTCACGATTCTACATCACATGATTGTTATGAAAATCAAAATGATTATCGCTGCTACCGTTGGATTACTCGTTTCTCAAGTTTCTGCTGAGGTAAGAACCTACCAAGGCTCCACTCGTTGGGCGACGACGTTTTTTCGCACAAACAAAAATACTGCACAAGGCACTACCTCCTATGCCACTTACTTTATAGTGGAAACCAATAGTTTTGGTGATGTCATTGATCAAGTGAAGATCGATGCTTGGTCAGCCAGAAACCCTACGACTGGAAGAACAGAAAAACTTTACTATGTGGACAACAACTTCCAAATCGAATACGGCTATTTTGGTAGCGGTGGCACATCAGTAGGGGGCGGCATGCAATTTGACGGTCTTAGCGCCACATTACCGTTTCGTGGTACATTGAGCTTCGGTAGTTTAGGTGCTTTTGCCATGTATCAAACGGCTGATTACTATCCAATCTCAAACGGCCTTGACGTGACAGACGTTACGGGATCGGCACGTCTTAACGCATATTTTAGTGGTAATGTTTCTACAGATACAGCGTTGAACGCCGTTGCTGACTATTTGGAGTCGCGCGGCTACGTAAACGCGAACTAATCGGATGATTGATAAAAAGACATGGCTTATCGCAGCAGTCATAGTGACTGTATTCGCAGCCGGATGGTGGGGCGGGCAGCTAATGAATCAGCCCGCTTCGTCCACTTCAAAGAGTCTTGAAGCCGCGAAGTCAGATGGCAAATCGACGTCGTCTGAGCTAAGTAGTGAGACGAGCAGAACAAATACAATTTCCGCAAACACAGCCAAAACTCCCGCAAATGCAGAGGCTGTGATACAAGATATTCGATCTGCGATGGGTTTGGCGCCTCAAGATCGGGCGAATCGCTTGCCAAAAGCACTAGAAAAAATTACCAGTGTCCAGCTTTCTACAGCGGTGCTGGCGACCTTGCAAGAGGTCATCGATGCGGGAGAGCTTAACGAATGCAATTATGTGATATCACTTATGGAACAGCGCGAGGAGAAACAGAGTGTTGGCTTTCTCGTAAAAACGTTAGATAACGAGCATGCTGAGATTCGTGAACGCGCACTTTTTGCCTTGGAAGCTGTGGCGGGAAATGTCTTTGCAACTCCCGATGCAGCAAAAGAATGGGCTGCAACATGGAAACCGGACCCTCAGCGAGCCAAATTATTTTCCTCCGAGGGCATCGATGACGAAGAGTCCGATACCTCGCTACGCATTCCCGGGCCGCGCGGGAAGACAAAAGAAAACCCCGTGAAGTAAACTTCTTAGGGCTCTTGTATTTGCTTCGTCGCTGAATTTTATCAGCTTCGTCTCGCAATTAATAAGTAGGTGCTCCGGTATCAGTACCAGTATCACCACCACCACTCTTACTTTGAGCGGCTTTTTCAAGGCCTTCACCGCCTTGACGCATATCGCGAGCAACACCAATGATGGTGTTGCATGAAGTGAGGGAGATTACAAATAGGATTGATGCAATAACTAGTTTCATAATAGTGTCGGCAGATACCTTAGAACTTCCTACGGATTTGTCAATCATTAATTTTGCTTTAATTCACGCCTGAGTTCCGTAATTTGATCTCTCACTTCAAAAATCGAATCTCGAATCGCATTAAGCGACTGTTGTTTTTCCTCGCTATCACAAGTTCGAATGAGTTCTATACAATCTGCAAGGGCTTCATTATGGTTGCTCAAACAGCGTTTCAAAATGGCCAAGACGTAGCCAGATTCCTGCTCGAAAATTTCGGTGCGAAAATTAAGCGCTCCTGCCAATTTCGACGAGACATGAACAAGATTGGTGCACAACCTTGTAGCGGGTTCATTGTCATTATCAATACTGTCGATTAAATTCATCGCTTGCATCGCGCAGTCATGAGCTTTTTGCTGGAGCGGATGGACAAAATAATCATCATCGTCACTCCCATTATTTTCATCAAGATCAAGCTCTAGCAATTCGTCTAGCTCACGTTCTTCTTCAAAGTATTTCTCCATCTGATCTGGATCATCGAATAGGCGGTGCATCGTTTCATTTCGACTACCTTCATCGCCTAGTAACGAATCCCAACTCATCGCGAAGGCTTGCTTTTGTTGCGATTCCGGATCCTCGTAATATTTTTCTAATACCTCCTGGAAGGCGTCGGTCAAGCGATCAGAATCACGCAATCGTTGCTCCCATTCAAATTCATCGGCGATTTCATCGTCCCATTTATCCTCTGAAGCTTGATCACGTCGTTGGATAATGGTGGTAATAAAGTCACGCATGGCGCGCTGATTTTCGAATTTTTGAACATCTTCCTCAGCAGTATCCATGGCCCAGACCGATTCCGTAATGCTCAATTGATAATCAACTGTTTCGATTAAAACGCGTCCGTTGCAGCGATCAAACCATTCCAAGTATAAAACGTTGTTCCAAGTAGCGCTTGGTTGCTCAGAGTCATCATCAATAACGCGGCACTTGAGCGAAGCTGTCATATCGCCGACATTGCCTGATTGCGGTTGTGCTAACTCGGGAGCTTGTTGCGAATAGTCAGGGGAGGGGTTGATAAAGGACAGGCAGCAACCAGCGATGTCACGCCAGCAGTTTCCTGTTAAATTTACCTCTAAAGGTTCCAATTGATGGATCAGCCAGATTTTCCCCGTGGTCACTCCGGGAATGCGATTGTCAATTTCTCCCCGAACGACAGCATTGTGTATTCGCCACGCCATAACGAATTGATTTTGTCAGCAAATGGGTATCCGTCAAATATTTTCATTCACACAGCTAAATATATATCAAACCGATGCAGGGAGGCATTCGTGGCCAATCATACCATTATAAACCCCGCATTACATATATTGTAACAAGTATGGTTATGATCTTTCAGGGGATCCGGAAGTGCTGATAATGGCTAGAATGTCCATTGTTGAAGGCGCATTGCGGTCTTGGCCGTCGTCATCCATGAATAAGTCTTTCGCCATTTTGGTTTTGCCAATTTGTAATGCTCGAACTCGCTCCTCCACTGTGTCACGCGTTAATAAACGATAAACGGTTACGGATTTGGTTTGTCCAATCCTGTGTGCTCGATCACTAGCCTGCTGTTCTGCTGCTGGATTCCACCACGGATCAAAATGCACCACTGTCGACGCCGCGGTCAAATTCAGTCCGTATCCGCCAGCTTTTAGGCTGATGAGAAAAATGGCCGGTCCGTCTGTTTGTTGAAATTTATCTACCAGTTGCTGACGGTTTTGCGTGGATCCATCCAAAAGCAAATGACCCATGCTGCGTTTGTTGAGTTCCTGCTGTATTAGGCGTAACTGGGAGGCAAATTGACTGAAAATGAGCATTTTCCGCCCAGAAATCAATGATCCGTCGATGATTTCAAATAATCGTTCCATTTTTCGCGATCGCTGTTCAATGGTCCAGTCTTTCGTTTCTCCGGGCGCTATGAGCGCGGTATCGCAACAAATTTGACGCAGTCGAAGCAATAACGTGAGCAATTTTGCATGAGCAGCCGAATCTGAAACCTCGTTAAGCGTGCTGATTTGTGAAAGCCCCTCTTCCAGCACTCGATGATAAAGACGATGTTGTTCTGGCGATAAATCGCACCAATCGTCGATTTCGAGCTTATCAGGCAAATCTTTAGCCACTTGATCCTTGGTTCGTCGTAAGATAAACGGCGTGACTCTCATTCGCAGTGCGTCTCTGACCACGGTATTGTGCGGTTCGGCGATCATGACTTTTTCATAAACTTCGGCAAAATGTGATCTTCCACCCAGGTAACCTGGTCGCAGGTATTGAAAGATCGACCATAGATCGCCAATCCCGTTTTCCAGTGGTGTTCCTGTGAGGGCGAGTCGTTTTTCTGCAACGATCTTGCAGCAGGCTTTGGCCATTTCGGTTTCGGGATTACGAATGGCACTCGCTTCGTCGACCACCATGAGCGAATACCCCCTTTTCATGAAAGCGGCCCGATCTCTCATCAATACTCCATAACTTGTTACAATAACATGCTGGCCATCGATTCGTTCATGGTCGCGATTTTGCCCATGTAAAACGATTGTTTTAAGTGCTGGCGCGAATTTTTGAATCTCCCTTTCCCAATTGCTCAGTAAAGTCGTGGGCAAGACCACCAGAGCTGGCGCGTCCGAAGTTGCGTAAATTGATAGCAAAACGATTGTTTGAATTGTCTTTCCTAGTCCCATTTCGTCAGCCAAGATCGCGAATCCATGCTTCTCTAGTCGATCTCGCATCCACAACACCCCGTGCCACTGGTAGTTGCGGAGCGTGCCATTGATCTGTGGGTAGTCAACTGCAATATGCGCGTCAATTGAGTTACTTATATTGTTAACTGTCAACGACTTGCTATAATATTCACATAAATTATCAACGATAGATTTTTGCTCCTTATTGACGATGAAGCGACCATTTTCTTGTGTGAAATGGCACTCGCGAGCGGTCATTTCGAATACCTCCCAGGCCTCCTTCGGTAAAACGAGGTTTTTTCCATCGCTCGTTTTAATCAATCGTTTTCCTGATTGCAGTAACTGGCGTATTTTGCCCGGATCGAAGAACTTATCGGCGCCACTTGAGAATTGAATCCCTAAGGAAACTTGGCCAGATCCAAGTTCTTGCTGATCGACGGTCGCCTGCACAATCACCATATTCTTGGTTTCTCGCTGGAGCCTCGGTGATTCCTCCCACGTGTTGCAGAGCATCTGCCATTCCCCCCTACCCTCTGATAAGAAGTGCAAAATGCTGTTTTCCTCATTCATCGACCAAGCAGGCACATTTTCTCCGCTGCTCCAACCGAGTGCTGATAGGCGGTTCCCTAGTTGCGACAGTTCTGAATAGTCAGCAAAGAAACAAACGTTTGATTTTTTTAACAAGTAACTACCCTGTTCCCGTGTGTTTGTATTTTGCTCTTTTCCGTCGATCAAAAAATAAGAGCGAACCTTCAAGGTTAGAGATTTGAGTGAGCCATCCACGATAAATTGTATCTCTGGCCGCAGTGGTTTCCATTCGATTAGTGCTAGTCGATCCGTGGCATCGACTGGGGCGAGAATCGACAGTAATTTAATATCTTCAAATAATTCATTTTCAGCAATTTGCACGTATTTTTCCGAAAATAAAGTAATAGTGAATTTTCGGCATTTTTCACTCGATAATAAATGAAATCGGCCATCCTTGAATAGCCAGGGCGAGGTTCTTAGTCCAAAAAATTGACCCGCTTCGTCTTTCAGTCGGACGACAAAATCAGTATCCTGACCTGTAGTTTCGACCAAGATTCGAGGTGGTTCTTTGGTGAATTCAAACAGTTGTTCATCTAAACATACCTGCGGATGTTCGCAAATTGCCAGGAAAAACGCCTGAGATTGCTCGCCAGCAAGAGGCAGAATCCAGGGCAGAGGCCGACCAATGAGTTTCATCGATTCTAACCATCGGTAGAGATTTAAATCAACGGAGGTGGCCTGCCTCTTGTCAGCGGTGATCTTTACGGTAATTCTTCCCGACTGCCACTCTTGCTGCCAGCGTGGGAAAAAGTGAACCTGAAACGTTTGGCAATCAAAAGCTTGTTTCTTGGCGATGATTTCGTTTTTCTGGCTCTCACCTGCGGACTCGATGGAGGGACGCGACTTTCTCGCAGCGATGATGATCGCTACGCCGTGTTCGCACATGGCGCCCGATCGCTGATTTTCGGCGCATGGGCAAAATGTATCAACATGCATCGCACTGGTGCGTTTCACACGAACACGTAGTAACTTTACTCCTCCGACCACTCCAAAGCATCCGTCATCTTGCATTTGTGACTCTTTGACCTGTCCACGATCCACGAGTGATAAGCCGGATTTCACCGCTTTCCATCCCGCTACCTGTTGTAACCATGAGTCTGACCAGTCATGCATCATTTTTTTACTCCGCTCGCACGGTTTTGATTGCCAATCGGCACGAATGCAAGGAAAGTATGCGCAAGCATGAAAGTCATTGCAATCGGTAACCAAAAAGGAGGAGTTGGAAAAACTACGACTGCGATCAATCTTGCCGCTGCGCTCACCATGCTGGGCCAGCGAGTGTTGCTGATCGATCTCGATCCTCAGGCCAACACCACCAGCGGTATAGGTTTGGAAGCTGAGGGCAATGATACACTTTATCCCGTTTTATTGGGGCACTGTGATATTCGTGAGAAAATCCAAGTTTCACGTATTCCGAACCTTTCCATTATTCCCTCTGCAATGGACTTGGCGGGGGTGGAAATCGAAATGGCTCGTTCTGATGACCATCTTACGCGCCTCCGTGGTTTTCTGCAAGGATTGAAGCCAAATGATCTATTTGAATTTTGCGTGGTTGATACACCACCTTCGCTGGGTGTGCTGATGACCTCGGCGCTTGCTGCTGCTGACGAAGTGATCATCCCCTTGCAATGTGAGTGGTTTGGCTTAGAAGGATTGGCAAAAATTGTGCACGTTCTCGAACAGATCCGCGAATCGGGAGCGAATCCAGATTTAAAATTAGAAGGAATCGTGATGACGATGTATGATGCACGCACCAATCTCGCACGGCAAGTGGTAGAGGAAGTGAGCACTTATTTCCCTAATGAAATGTATAAAACGTTCATTCCTCGCTCGATCAAATTAGGAGAGGCTCCCAGTCATGGGAAAACAATCTTCGAACACGATCCATCTGGCAACGGTTCTCATGCCTATTTAGCCATGGCTGAGGAGTTTTTATCGCGTCGCGCCGCTACTGGTCCGCTATTAGCTTCTTCTTAGCCAGAATCGTTTTGATTTCAAAAATTGCCAACGTTACAATCGTCACCACGGTGATTGGAATCACGAATTGAAACATGATTTTGCTGAAGAGAGGGAGAGCATCATGTTCTTTAGCAGCAAAGATCAAATATGCTGTGTAGGCCACATAGTAGGCGAGAAAAAACGTCCCATTCCAACGTGTGATTTTGAAGCCCGAGAAAAAGATGGGCAAGCACGCGAGAGCAATTGCCACCATCACAGGCAGGTCAAAACCTATTATAGATGCTGGTGTGGTAATACCCGCTGGTGAGACGATGCTCGAAAGACCCATAACTGACAATATGTTGAAAATATTGCTACCCACGACATTGCCGACTGCGATATCGCGTTCCCCACGAAAACTCGCAATCACTGAAGTCGCTACCTCGGGCAATGATGTTCCTGCCGCAATAATTGTTAGCCCGATGATTACTTCACTAAGTCCGAAGTGCTTCGCGATGGTGATCGCTCCATCGACTAATAATTTTGAACCAACCACCAAAAAAACTAAGCCTAAAACGATCCACAGGATATTTGTCCACAGTGTGCCCTCGGGCTTGGGCTTATACGACTCATCCGAATTAGCAGATACCGCATCACGCCTACCCATTCGAATCAGCCACCATGTGTAAAATATAGCTCCCAAGAATAAGAATACTCCATCAACTCGAGAGAGTGTGCCGTCGAAGCAAAGTGCATAGAGTAAAATCGACGAGCCGATCATCACGGGAACATCGAAGCGAATTAATTGTTTCGCGACGATCAGAGGAGTAACAAGTGCTGATACTCCCAAAATGAATAACACATTGAAAATATTGCTGCCGACCACATTGCCGAGCGCAATCTCTGATTTTCCTTGCATGCTTGACATGACACTAACAGATAATTCCGGTGCACTTGTGCCATAAGCCACAACCGTGAGACCAATGATCAGCGATGAGATTCCGAATGATACAGCCAAGCGAGAGGCTCCTTTCACGAGCCAATCAGCTCCTACTACTAAAAGAACCAATCCTATAATGAGAAATACAATCGCTAATGTCATAGTTTATTTCAAAACGCAAGCTTAGTGAGATACACACACTTGGCGATTGGAAAATGACAAGTATTTTCCAGTCGAATGATCAAACGTGAGACAAGCGATCGCGTTCTGCAAGCAGGGCAAACTGATGACCTGCAAGACCATCCAATCCAGGTGATAAGATACCAGAGTCGCCGAATAGTTTGTCGAGCGAATCGATGATTCCAAAATCTCCGCCGCCATGGCCCGCATAGCCGATCTCGTCGGCGTGGATCACTGGCACGTCCTCTTTTTCTCCGGTGCTATGGTCGCGAAACCACAGTTCATGAGCACCCGCAACCTGCCAAGGTAGGCCGCCTTTTAGGCTGCCTTTGGTGCCATAAATTTCTATCGAACGCCCCAAATCAAATGCGGTCATGGAAAACGTCACGCTGACGCCATTTTTCATTTCTCCCGAGATCACTTGGTGGTCTACGGCATCGTTGTCGCAATGGAAAACGCAGCGTCCCCAGGGCGATGTTTGAATGAAGTTCATGATTTGCTCATCGGTAGCGGTCTCGGAGCCATCCATCACCATTCGCAGCCAACGACGTTTTTCACCTAAATAGTGGTGCGCATCATACATGCAGGTGCTGCGATGTTCGCACCCATCAGAACATCGCATCGGAGCTCCTTGAGGCGCATTTTTTTTGTTGAAAAATTCCAATCTCCCGTAGCTCGACACGTGTTTGATTTCGGAATCAGCAAACCAGCAAAGAAGGTCGGTATCATGCGAGCATTTGGCGAGAATCATCGGCGTGCAATCACCCGTTTTCGCCCAATGTCCACGGACGAATGAATGGGCTTGATGATACGGCTCCACACCCTCACTGGCATGCATTGATATCACTTTTCCTAGTCGGCCTGAATCAAGAAAGTCTCTGACTGCTCGGTAAAATGGCGTGTAGCGCAAGACAAAGCATAATCCGATTTTACGACCTTTTTCTTTAGCGACTTGATCTAAGTGCTCGCACTGTTCTAAGGTTTGTGCCGCAGGTTTTTCTAACAAAATATCGTAGCCCAGCTCCATGGCGCGCAGTGCATGGCCATAATGATTGCGATCTTGTGTGGCGATGATGAGCAAATCTGCTACTTTCCCTTGCTGAAAAAAAGCTTCGTCATTCGTGAATACTGGAATTTCTTCTGTTGCATGGCTTGCGGCTTCGCGGGCTCTAGATTCTACCAAATCACAGGTCGCCATGATTTGGTAGCGCTCTTTCAGCTGCCCCATCATGCTTGCGTAAGTCCGTCCACGCGCTCCGCATCCTAAAATCGCAATTCTTAACATAGTTCTTTAATTGGTGCACCTTCTCACTCGCCGTTGCGGAAAAAGTCGTATGACTAAAAATGAAGAATGGTTTTTTGGCAACTGTAATCTTTTGTTATGCAATAATTTTATCAACTACCTTAGTTCCTGGCTTGGTTATGTTACTCAGTCGATGCTGCGCGCCTTGGTGGGGAAAGGTAAATTTCTCGTGATCAAATCCTAGGAGTTTGAGCATGGTGGCGTGAAGGTCATGGCAGGAAACTTTGTCAATCATCGCTTCGTAGCCGATGGGATCAGTTTCGCCGTGGGAGTATCCCCCTTTCACTCCCCCACCCGCCATCCACAAGGTGTAGGCGCCAGGATTATGATCGCGACCAACGTTTGACATTTGCTGGCCACCACGGTTTTCACGCATCGGCGTGCGTCCAAATTCACCTGACCAAATCACCAATGTTTCATCGAGCAAGCCACGTTGTTTGAGGTCGCGTAAAAGCGCGGCGATGGGTTGATCGATTTCTTTGCATTTATCCACAAAGCCTAATTTTAAATCGGTTTGCGGTCCCGTTCCGTGTGAATCCCATCCCCAATCGAATAGCTGGATGTAGCGGACTCCGCGTTCGGCGAGACGACGGGCGAGCAAGCAATTGTTGGCAAATGATTCCTGACCAGGCTTGGTGTTATAAGCTTGGTGGACCTCGGGCGACTCTTGTTTGATGTCGAAGGCGTCCGATGCATGGATTTGCATGCGATAAGCCATTTCGTATTGAGCGATGCGGGTCAATGTTTCTGGATCGCCTACGTCTTGTGAAATTTGCTGGTTGATGTCCGAGAGCGCATCGAGTGTGCGACGACGCAACGAAGAAGAAATTCCATCAGGATTTTGCAAAAACAACACGGGTTCGCCCTGTGAACGGCACTGCACACCTTGATAGACCGACGGTAAAAATCCTGATCCCCAAACGGATTTTCCCGCATCGGGATTCACGCCACCTGAAGTCAATACGATAAAACCAGGCAAGTTTTGGTTTTCGGAACCAAGGCCATACGTCGCCCATGAGCCGGTGGAAGGCCAACCGAGATTCGGCGCGCCGGTGTGCAATAATAGCTGCGCCGGAGCATGATTGAATTGATCCGTGTACATGGATTTTACAACGCAAATGTCATCAATCATCGTCTCGATATGGGGAAGACGATCAGAAATCCATTGTCCACTTTGCCCCGCTTGATGGAAGGGAAACTGCGAACTAAGCATGCGTGGAACCCCTTGGATAAAGGCGAATTGCTTGCCGGCAAGAAATTCTTTCGGGCATTCTTTGCCATCCAATTTGACCAGTTCTGGTTTGTAATCGAAAAGCTCTAATTGACTGGGTGAGCCAGCCATGTGCAGATAAATCACCCGCTTTGCCTTCGGCGCAAAATGCGGCATATCAGGCAGTAGTGGTTGCGTAGGATCTTTCAATAACGGACCTGATGAGCCCCATGACTGACCTTGTGATGCCAGCCAAAGACCGCCAAGACCCACAGAACATTTGTTCAAAAAGTGACGGCGTGTTTCGTGTTGTAATAGAATATCGCGGAACATAGGAAAGAAGTAAAATTAACGACTCAGAGCATTATCAAGATTCAGCATCGTATTCGCAATGAGGACCATCGCGGCCTCATCGGCAGTTGGTGCTAATTTCTGCATTTCGGCCGGCTTAGCAGTGTATTCGGCTACGGCATCGGCATGAAGTTTGGCAAGCGTATCGATGACCTTTTGCGGAGCATCTGTTAGAGTGAGCAATTGATAACCGTGACGGATCTTAGTCGGAAGATCGGCCCCTGCTCCCGACATGCGTTTGGCGAATGCTTGTGCCATTTCTATAAACGCAGGGTCATTGAGGCTGACCAGTGCTTGCAAAGGAGTATTTGATCCAATACGACGCGGCATGCAAACATCTCGACTCGGTGCATCGAAGGTGAGAAACATCGGATACCCGCTCGTGCGTTTTTGATACGTATAAACCCCTCTACGATAGCGATCTTCGCCTTTTGATGTGGCCCACTTCGCGCCACTATACACTGATTTCCAAATCCCATCGGGCTGCGGTGGATAGACGGGAGGACCGAATTGTTTGCGCGACAACAAACCTGACACGACCAATGCCTGATCACGCACCATTTCTGCGCTGAGGCGCTGCCGCGGTCCACGACTGATCATTTGATTGCGCGGATCTTTTTCGAGCAATTCTGGCGTTGTTTTCATCTGCTGACGATAACTCGCGGAGAGCACCAATTCGCGCAACAATGGTTTGATTTTCCATGCATGCGTTTTCGATAATCGCAATGCCAGATGATCTAACAAATCTTGGTTGCTTGGTCCCGTGCCCGATGTGCCGAAATCTTCTGCCGTCTCGACAATTCCGATACCAAATAATTCCTGCCATAGCCGATTTGCCAAGACACGTGCTGTGAGAGCATTGCTATCGCTCACTAACCATTTCGCCATATCGAGGCGTGATAAACGCTGTGCACCCTGTTGCGGCGGACGAGTAATCGCGGGAATGCCAGGAGTAACCGATTGCTCACGCGTGGATCGGTTGCCACGAATGAATACACGCGTATCTCTTGTCGCAGTTGGATTTCTCTCCTGCATTACCGGCATGGTGATCCCAGCAATCGCTTTGTATTGGGCATCGAGTTGAGCATGCTGCTGCCACCTCGCTGCCCTCTCTGGCGTGCTGATGAATTGTTGAACTATCGGGTTGTTAGAAAATCCGAGTGTGAATTTTTTCAAAATGCATGGCTGGTTATCGG
>CAIRGO010000030.1 GCA_903878115.1 Akkermansiaceae bacterium
GAAAAAACTACGCAATAAAAATAGCCAGGGTCCGCTAATGACCTGTCCGCGTCGTTTCAGACTGATTAGCAAAAAAAGAAAATACGCTGCAATCAGCAGCAGGCTGGCGTTAGCAGTCGTCATGAGGTCACCCGGCTGACGCTTAGTGAGTAGGAAATGGCCATATCGCCAGTGTACGACACACGAATCACTGAACATGAAAACTGGCCAAGGGCCTCATTTACAATGATGTGTATATCCTTAATGGATCTCCCTTTCCGGAGCAAGCTCATACTCACAAAGTAAGAGCTACCACGCCCGTAAACGGAGCTAGTAGCTGCGAGTGATCGACATTTACTAAAGTACTACCTACTAAATAAATCTAAACAATAATCAATTTGTACTTCGTTGTTGAATTCACCCATTAAAAAATAATGTCCACGATGAACAAAAAAGTATCGATAACGCTTTTACTCTTATTGATACCCGTTGTGCTGCTGACGCACGTAAGCTGGTCACAAAAAGAAAATGGATTGATGTTCAACGTCGATGGCAGGGATGTTGATTTCGTTGGAATCATCAAGAACGAATGGCGCATGGCCACCAACACATGCAAGACTGTTACGGAGCTCAAAAGTGAAGATCAAAAGCTCACGATGATCAAAACGGCTATTCAGTCTTATAGCCCTCCCGATTCAATACCCATCAAAGTTATTTACGTCTGGACATCTGGAACGTGGGCTGTTGCAGAGGTTGAATTTGAAAATCTCTTACCCGCAGTGGTTGCAGTTAAAAACCTCGATACGAACGCAACAGTGGTCGGAGACGCGATCTGGAGTGGAATGACAGCTCCTTGGAAATCAGGACCTTTCATACGAACCTATTTAGGCCAGAAGGCCAAGGACATGCCTACTGAACTACTCAACTGTTTTGAATTACAAACGAGTTCTTTCAGATAAACCGTGATCAAGCTCAGTTTAGAGCTAGAGCTCAAGGCTTCACAAAACGCAAAGTCATTCGGTCCGACTCACCTATGGCGCGATACTTGGGTTTGTCACTGTCACTTACACCGCGCAGATTGGGCGGCAAGTTCCACACACCGCCGGGATGGTCTTTCGTATCAAGCGGATTGCTGTTGATCTCCGAGCTACGGTCCAACTTGAAGCCGGCGGCGGTCGCAGCCTCGATCACGAATTGCTCGGTCATGTAACCCGATTCGATTTGTTTAGGTAGAGGCGTGCCCGGTTTCGCTCGGTGTTCAACCACGCCGAGCACACCGCCTGATTTCAAGGCCTGATAAAAACCTTTGAACATCGGTTGTGTGTGACCGGCTTTGGCCCAGTTGTGCACATTGCGGAAAGTCACTACCAGATCAGCCGCACCGTTTGGAGCAAACAAGGGTGCAGAAGCGTCATAGGAAGTGATCGTCGGCGCGCCGTAAAGTTCTGAGGCGTTTTTCAGCATTTGGCGGTAGGTGACATCTCTATCCTTCATTGCCCTCGGCATATCCTCGGTAATTACAGGCACAGCCGCATAAAAATTCCCCTGTTTTTTGAGTAATGGGCCAATGATTTCGGTGTACCAGCCATTCGCA
>CAIRGO010000031.1 GCA_903878115.1 Akkermansiaceae bacterium
ATACGCATAGTATTTATTCTAAGTTTTTAAAATTATTGGTGGTGAGCAAAATCAAAATCTTTGGTGGCGACAGAATCGATGATTTTACCATCATTCATGGTTGCGATCCGGTCAGAGAAAGAAAGGATCCGGTTGTCATGAGTGACGACAATCGCACAGCGACCTGGTTGCTTTACTAGATCACGAAATAATTGCATTACCAGTTTGCCATTTTCTGCATCGAGAGCAGCAGTCGGCTCATCGCAAATGATGAGACGAGGTTTATGAACCATAGCTCGGGCAATAGCGACCCGTTGTTGCTGTCCGCCAGAAAGTTGATTTGGGCGTTTTTTCATGTGCTCACTCAAGCCGACTTGGTCTAGCGAAACGCGCGCATGCTTGATGGCTTTTGACATGCTCATGCCTTGGATGAGCAGGGGAACACAGGCATTTTCTTCACAGGTGATCGTGGGAATCAAATTGAATTGCTGAAAAATAAATCCGACATTCAGCGCGCGAAATTTTGTGATCGCAGATTTCTTTTTCCAATTTAGCGGTTCGCCAAAAATCTCCACACTTCCCGAGTCTGGCGTGAGCGTGCCTGCAATGATGCTAATGAGTGTAGTTTTTCCACAGCCTGAGGGGCCTAACAGCATTAAAATTTCACTCTCGTAGGCTTTGATGTCAATGCCATGCAGCACTTCGATACGAGCGGCACCGCTGCCAAAACTTTTGACCAACGAACGAGTTTCAGCGATGACGGTGGATGATGACATAAGCATTGATCAGGCGCGAAAGACAACCGCAGCATCTAATAAACTAACTCGTAAAATGCCCAACAACGAAGAAAGAGCGCAGATAATAAAAATTACTCCCATGACCGCAAAGGGAATCACATCTGGCATATAGAACGGAGGCTGTAAGTTCTTAATCGCAAAAAGACCAAAGATCGAAGCGAGGAAAAGCCCGATTCCGTAGCCCACCATGCCGACTACTGAAACCTGCGCCATCAGCATCATGCATAGCTTGCTATTAGAAGCACCCATCGCTTTAAGGGCTCCGTAGTGCTTCAAATTATCGAGTACAAATAAGTAAAATGTCTGACAAGATATCGCCACCCCCACGATGAAGCCAACAAGCACTGTCGTGCCAAAGGAAATTGGTATGCCCGTATTTTTCACATACCAAAAAATAGTGGCGGTTCCGATGTCTCGCTCAGAGGACTTGAAGCCAGTATTGACGAATGCTTTTAAGCCTGTGACTCGTTCAATTTCAGTCGCTACTTCTTCCACTCCTTTTCCTTGGGAGGGCGAGACTAAAATGGCAGACAACATCTTCCGTTGGGTAGGAGCATAAGTTAGTGCTCGCTCGTAAGTTGTCCAGACATACGGCCCGCCAGTGAACGATCTCATTGCTTTGCAAACGCCTACAATACGCGCTTCTTTGTCGTTAATTTCCAGCGTATCGCCCATTTTTAGAGGAACTTTAGGATTAGGTGACAGGCGCTTTAAGGCCAAATCATCGACGATCACCGCATTTGGTTGCCTCAGCGCTTCGATATTGCCACTAAGCATTTTGGTCGGTGCACCCGCAAATGTGGTGGAATCAATTCCTAACAATTGCACTACGGTGAGACTACCATCTGTCAAACGCACGTTCTGCACTCCAGAATAGAGCGGCATGGCCCAATCAACTCCTATAACACTGCGCACGCGGCCAAGGTCGGTATCACGCATGGCAATCGTTTGGTTGACCTGGCGCACCTCTGTTTCCACTACCCAAATGGGTGCAGGTGCATTTTTGATGGTAGCTGTTGTCCAGCGCATCAATCCGCAAAACACCGAGCTTTGTTGAGTCATTAAAAATGTGGAGAACATCACCCCAAACACCAGCATCAGGTATTTAGCAGAGTCACCAAAAAGCATTTTGAGCGCGAGACGGAACATGAACGAGTCCGATACTAGTCTCATCGCCTCAAAAAGCAAACCGTAAGGCTATGATATCATGAAAATCGACCAATAAAAAACCACCGTAGTCGGTGGTTTGATGGCAGAGTGGATGCTTCGATTGCTTATAAAAGAAAAAATAAGGCACTGGCGACTCGTAAGGGAGTTGAACCCTTCTTGCCAGGATGAAAACCTGGAGTCCTAACCGATAGACGAACGAGTCATGAAGCAGTGGTTGGGGGCGCAGAGATTGGCAGATTTTTTGTCGATGACAAGAAAAAATTTGTGATTTTCTCATTTTTATTTTTCGATCAACTTATCTACAAAAAAAATCCCCCTCACTGGGATGTGAGAGGGATTTAGATTGAATGTTGTATATTCTGTTAGATGAATTCGTTGAGCAAGTTTTCTAACATTTCCTGACGACCCGAGCCAATGACTGGTTCACCATTGCCGAGGGCATAATTGCTAATTTCATCGAGGCTAACCATTTTGTTTTCGATTTTGGCACCGATGCCGCTATTCCATGAGTCATAACGTTTGGTGATAAATCCATCGAGGCGTCCGTCGGCGCGGATCGCCGCGGCGGCTTTGAGTCCGCGTGCGAAGGCATCCATACCGCCGATGTGCGCATGGAACAGATCTTCTGGCTCGTGTGATTCACGTCGGCGTTTTGCATCGAAGTTTAATCCACCCGTGGTGAAGCCGCCCATTTCTAACACTTTTTGCATAATGCCAGTAGTGAGATATAGGTCGGTAGGGAACTGATCGGTATCCCAACCAATGAGTTCATCACCTTGGTTGGCATCGATCGAACCAAGTGCGTCAGCACCCAATGCTACGGTCATTTCGTGCAGCATGGTGTGACCAGCTAACGTAGCATGATTGGTTTCAAGATTGAGTTTGAAAGAATCGAGCAAGCCATATTCACGAAGGAAATTCAAGCACGCGGCCGAGTCGGAATCATACTGGTGGGTAGAAGGTTCGCGTGGTTTTGGTTCGATGTAAAATTGACCTTTGAAACCAATTTTTTTCGCATAATCAACCGCAAGGTGAAGCAGTGCGGCGAGGTGGTCTAGCTCGCGTTTCATGTCGGTATTGAGCAATGTTGCGTATCCTTCACGACCGCCCCAGAAAGTGTATCCTTCACCACCGAGCTTGAGAGTGGCGTCCATCGCTGCTTTCACTTGCGCGGCACCATAGGCAAAAACATCTGCGCTAGGCGATGTTCCTGCGCCTTGGGAATAGCGAGGATGTGAAAATAAACAGGCAGTGCCCCAAAGCAGTTTCTTGTTGTTCGCCTGCTGCAGATCCTTCAAGTGATCGGTGACTTTTTCTAATGCAGCATTTGATTTTGCTAAATCATTGAGTTCGGGAGCGATGTCGCGATCATGGAAGCAGTAGTATTGAATATCGATTTTATCGAGAAATTCAAAAAACACATCAGCGCGTCTCAGTGCATTATCGACCGAATCTGATTGATCGTCCCATGGCATCAATGCCGTTGGTCCGCCAAAAGGATCGGACAGGCCATTGCGCATCACGTGCCAGTAAGCAGCAGCAAAACGCATGTGGTCACGCATGGTTTTCCCCTCGATCAACTGATCTGGGTTGTAGTGTTTGAATGAAAATGGATTCTTCGAAGTGGGTCCTTCGTAGCGGATTTTGGGAATGTCAGGAAAATAAGCCATGCGCACTTCTAGCTATATCACACAGATTCGCAAGTGCGAAAATTGACAGTAGTTGGTGTTTTTTACGAATCGCGAGTCGTGTTTTTCGAAGATCACGATGCCGCAACAGTGAAGAAATGATCTTCCCATTCTCATCATTAGCCATTACAGCAGGCGCTGTGCAGGAGGAAAAGACAACGATGAATTGGTATTACCCAGAGGGGTTGCCAGTCGTTTCGTGTCGGGATGAAATTTTATCGGCCCTGCGAGCACACGATGTGATCGTGGTGGTGAGCGAGACGGGTTCTGGAAAAACGACCCAATTGCCCAAGATGGTCGCTGAGGCTCTGCGTGAAGTTTACGCTGACAAAATGCGCCTCATTGGGGTGACGCAACCGCGGCGGATCGCAGCTGTCAGCGTGGCGCGCAGGGTCGCCGAAGAGTTGAAACAGCCACTTGGCGGATTGGTGGGTTATCAGGTGCGCTTTGATGAAAAAACGTCCGCAAACACGCGGATTAAGTTCATGACTGATGGTATTCTCTTGGCTGAAACGCAGCGCGATCGGCAGTTGAAAAAGTATGATGCGATCATTCTCGACGAAGCGCATGAGCGTTCCCTGAATATTGATTTTCTGTTAGGTTATCTCAAGCAACTGCGCAAAGAACGACCTGCATTAAAAATTGTGATCTCCTCCGCGACCTTGGATGCGGGTGCTTTTGCAGATTTTTTTCATGAGGAAGGCCAGCAGGTGCCAATTATTCAAGCGGAAGGTCGCACGTTTCCAGTTGAGGAATACTTTTTACCAGCCGATGAGGATGAAGATCTGCCGCAGCATGTGAATCGGGCGGTAGAGTGGCTATCGGATATTGATCCGCAAGGCGATGTGTTGGTTTTTTTGCCTGGAGAAAAAGAAATCCGTGAATGTGCCGATTCGTTAGAAGGGCGGGGGTTTTATCGCACGGAAATTTTGCCATTGTTTGCGCGCTTGAGCATGGGCGATCAACAAAGGGTATTTTCGCCGGGGCCATTACGACGAGTGATCCTCGCGACCAATGTGGCTGAAACATCGCTGACGATTCCTCGCATTACCAGCGTAGTGGATTCTGGTGTGGCACGAGTGAGCCGCTGGAGCCCTGGTCGCGGGGTCCAACGATTGCAAATCGAAGCCGTGAGTCAAGCAAGTGCTCGACAACGGAAAGGTCGTTGCGGGCGGGTGCAAGAGGGGATATGTGTTAGATTATACAGTGAAGATGATCTCACTGAACGCTCTGAATTTACTGATCCAGAAATTCGTAGGAGTTCTCTTGCTGGTGTGATTTTGCGGATGGCATCACTCGGATTGCCCGACATAGAAAATTTTCCTCTGATCGATCCACCCGCGCCAAAAGCGGTGGCGGAGGGATATCGGACTTTACGAGAAGTCGGTGCATTGACGAAAGATCGTCGGCTCACTGAGTATGGCAAACAAATGGCTCAAATGCCTGTCGATCCGCGCCTGGCAAGGATGTTAATCGAGGCTGGCAAAGAACGTTGTCTGCGGGAAATGTTGCCGATCATTGCGGCGTTAGAGAGTAGTGATGCTCGCGAACGCCCTGCTGAAAAGCAAAAAGAAGCCGATACCGCCCATGCTCGTTGGAAGCATCCACAGTCGGATTTTTTCTCCATTTTACGGTTGTGGTATGATGTGATGCGCTTTCAGGACAAAGGCAAGTGGCGTCGCAATGCATTGAGAAAATATTGCCAAGAAGCATTTCTCAATTTTCGTCGCGTTACAGAATGGGCAAATGTTCATGATGAATTGTTAGATTTACTAGAGAGAGATTTACGTTGGGATATTCCTCGAAGTTGTGTCACGAATCAATCCACCGATGCAGAATGGCAATCGCTTTACGACTTGCTTCATCGCTCGTTATTGGCCGGTGTGCCGCGTCAATTTGGACTGTGGGATTCTAACGAAAAACACTATCGTAGTGGCTCAGGTGGGAGCTATGCGGTATTCCCTGGCTCAGGATTATTTTCCGTAAAACGCTTCGATTGGGTGCTTGGCATGGAGATCGTGGAAACATCACGGTTATGGGCAAGACGACTCGCGCGCATCGACCCTGCTTGGTTAGAGATCGTGGCGCCGCATATGTGCACTAGTCGCTTGAGCCATGGTTACTGGGATGAAAAACAAGGCGCGGTCTACGCTCTGGAAACTCTCCTCTGTGGTGGCTTGGTGATCGTGAAAGATCGTCGTGTGCATCTGGGCCGCTTGGATGCTAGCGCCGCGCGGAATGTTTTCATTCGCGAAGGATTGCTTGCAGGTGGGATGAAAGCGCCTTGTCCTTCGCTGGATCGACTCCGTGAACTGCGTGAAGAAGTTCGTCTGTTAGAAATTAAATTACGCCGTCCTGATTTACTTTGGAGCGAGGAAAAAATCATTGAATTTTTAGAGAAAAACATCCCTGCAGGAATGTGCACCGCAAAGGCATTTCATGACTGGCGTAAAGACCATGAGCTTTCGCTGATGGCGGAAATCGGGGATGTTGTATGGGATGAAACACAATTGCCAGACTCAGAAGATTTTCCTGATCTCATGCAGCATGCCACGGGAGAATATAGTGTCTATTATGCCCATGCCCCCGGAGAGCGTGATGATGGTGTCACGATCGGCGTGCACATCGATCAACTGCGGGATTTTCCCGATGAGTTGTTAGAATGGGGCGTGCCTGGTCATCTGGCAGAGCGTGTCGAATTTCTCGTTAGATCATTGCCAAAAGATTTACGCAAGGCGTGTCAACCAGTTGCCGAGTTTGTGCGGAATTTTGTCGATCTCTATCGCGATGCGCCAATCACTAAAAGTCTTAGCAAATGTCTATGTGATTATCTTCAAACGAGAGTGCGGTATGCGATACCTGAATCAGATTTCTTCCTTTCTTCCTTGCCTAAAGAATGGATTGTCAAATGTTGGGTCTGTGATGACGATGGCAAAGAATTAGCGATGGGACATGAAATGCAGGTCATTCGGGAGAAACTTGCTCCGCTCATTACCAAACGTCTGGTCGAGCATGCCAACGACGAGTGGCAGCGCAGTGGATTCACCGAATGGCCGTCGGGTGATTTGCCAGAGGCTGTGGAAAGCACTGGTGGATTTGCGTATCCTGCACTGGTGGACGAAGGAAAATCAGTGGGTGTTCAGGCATTTCATTGTCGTGAGAAAGCGGCTTTTTCTCATCGTTGCGGCGTGGCACGGTTGTTGATGATTGCACAAGCGGATCAAGTAGCTTATCTAACGAAAAAATTTCCGATAGGTTTAGCGGCACGCGTGGAATTGCCACGAATCGGGCACGGCGGAACGACGATGGATGATTTACTTTTATTGGCTGCCGAAGGCGCGATCGGCGCGAGTTTGCCACGTCATGGTGATGATTTTCGTAACAAAGCCGAAATTGCCCGAGGTCGTTGGTTTGATGCCGCGCAGGGGATTGGTAAAGCGTTGGATATGATCGTCATCAACGAGCCAAAACTGCGTGAATGGATTAGCAACAACCAGAAATCCAAGTATCTAGCAGAAATCGCCGATGACATAGAAGAACAAATCGCATGGTGGTTGCGTGGTCATTTTGCGGTTCGTGCTGGACATGCTCGACTGTGTGATTACGATAGAATGATACGTGCCGTGTTGATGCGAATTGATCGATTGCAAAGTTTGCCCATCGTCAAAGATTTGGAAAAAATGGATCGTGTGGGAAGTCTCTGGAGTCCATGGTATGCAGCGTGGAAGCGCGACTCTGAAAATCCTGAATTATGGGAAATCGGGTGGATGTTAGAAGAGTATCGCATTTCACTTTTCGCTCCGAATATTCCCGTGCGCGGCAGCATATCAGAAAAGAAAATCCGTATCGCGATGGAAAGAATACTCTAAGCAAATCAGATGAATTATTTTATTATACTTACTTTGGTGGTGGTGCTGATCATTGTTGTGGCCTTGATTTATCTTTATAATCGATTGGTGCGAGCTCGCAATCAATTGCGTGAAGCATGGAGCGGTATGGAAGTGCAGTTAAAACTACGTCACGATTTGGTGCCGTCGATCGTCGCAGTCGTAAAAGGTTATGCGACTCATGAAGAAGAGCTACTCACTGCGGTGACACGCGAGCGAAATCTCGCCGCAGAGGTGACCAGTTCTGCTGATTTAGCTGCCGCTGCCGAGAAAAAATTGGGGCACGAAATGTTGACCGTGTTGGCATTGAAAGAAAATTATCCGACCTTGAAAGCTGATCAGGGATTTCGTGATTTGATGAAGGAATTAGTGTCGATTGAAGATCAAATTCAATATGCGCGACGCTATTATAATGGTTCAGTGCGGGATTTAAACAATGCCATTGAGACTTTTCCGTCCAGCGTGGTAGCAGGTGTTTTTGGATTTGTGTTAGCCTCGCCATTTGAGGTAGAATCGTTGACGGAGCGATTATCGCCAACAGTGAAAATATGAATATGATTCGTAAGTTAGGATTTACTTGCTTATGCCTACTCGGCTCATTGATGGCTGCTGCATCAGAGCGTATCGAACGTTTCCACGCTGATATTTCGGTTTTGGCAGATGGCAACTTAGAGGTGATCGAGACGATTCAGGTGATTGCCGAAGGCGCGCAGATCAAACGAGGTATTTTTCGTGACTTCCCGCAATTGTATCGTAATA
The DNA here is from genome assembly GCA_903878115.1 of Akkermansiaceae bacterium. Taxonomy (GTDB): domain Bacteria; phylum Verrucomicrobiota; class Verrucomicrobiia; order Verrucomicrobiales; family Akkermansiaceae; genus UBA956. The sequence goes on from CAIRGO010000031.1 coordinate 8,281, forward strand.
AATCGGGGCTGCGAGTCGAGCGCAGTTTTGATGTGCTAGGGGTCCAGCGCGATGGTCGCACGGAGCCATATACCATCGAGAAATTTCAAGCAGGCACAAGGGTAAGAATCGGCTCAGCGAATACCTATTTGCCGTCTGGGCGTCACCAGTATGTCTTGCGCTATCATACCAGCAATCAGTTGTTGTTTTTCAAAGATCATGATGAATTGTATTGGAATGTAACGGGCAATGAATGGGCGTTTCCAATAGATGTTGCCGAAGCAGTGGTGCATCTTCCCGACGGCATCGAAGTGACGCGAACGGACGGCTATGTGGGGCAAAAAGGCAGCAAGGATCAATCGGTAACGATGAGCTCCAGCGAGAATCAAGCATCTTTCGCTACCTCAAATCCGTTAGCGGTAAACGAAGGACTAACCATAGCGGTGACATTTCCTCCGCGCATGCTTTCGGATCAAGCCTATGCGACCGGTGGCTTGGTTGCGCTGGCTGTGCACAATTCCGCCCTGTTCTCAGTGATCGCGCTCACAGTAGGAATGATTTTATGGCATTTTATTGCATGGCTACTTGTAGGGCGTGATCCTCGTGGCGGTACGATCATTCCCCAATTTCAACCACCCGCTGGGTTTTCGGCTGCGGCAGTGCGGATGCTTTATCTGATGCAGTATGATAACATTTGTTTCTCCTCGGGCATCTTAAATCTGGCGTCTAAAGGAAAAATTACGATCAAGGAAACAGCATCGAAGGAGTTATTGTTAGAGGAAAAAAATCCCCCGCGTGAGGCTCTCCTAGCAGGCGACGAAAATACATTGCACGAGGCATTGATCGGGTCGACAGGTGAATTACAATTATCGAAAGCGATGTCCGCGGTGATTCGAGATGCGCAGAAGCGGCATGAAGTTTCTCTGAAAACGCTGCTGATTGGCACATATTTTAAAAACAATTCCACGGCATGGACGCCAGGACTTGTCATGAGTTTGGCAGCGATTGGATTGATTTTTTTTACGAATTTCAGTCACATTAAAATATCTCCTATATGTATAGGACTGATATTCTATATTACGATTTCTGGAGCTATTTTCAAGAAGGCCACAAGTCAAATTAAGCGATCCAGACAAGTATTGTATTGGTCACTATTTTTTCTTCTAACGATTGTCTTTTGTGTTGTTTTGATACTTACGATGGCAGATTCCATTGGTTATCTTGGCATAGCTGCCATCGTAGCTGCGCTGGTGGTGAATATGATTTTTTCCATTTTGATCAAAGCGCGCACGAAAGTTGGTCGACAGGCAATGGAGCAAATAATTGGTTTCCGTCATTACTTATCGGTTGCTGAAAAAGATCGATTGAAGTGGGAGAATCCGCCAGAGCGCACGCCAGAATTGTTTGATGAATTTTTGCCTTATGCTGCGGCATTGGATGTAGAAAAAGAATGGGCAAGGGGATTTGATGATGTCTTAGAAAAAGCAGGTCGTCATGCTGACCGTGATGGCAACTATTCTCCTCTGTATTACTCTGGATCTTCTGGGCATTGGCATAGCGCTACTGTAGGGGCGGCCGTGGCAGGAGCATTATCGGCTGCGCTAACAACGGAAAGCTCTTCCTCAGGATCAAGTAGCAGCTCTGGTGGTGGTTCCTCCGGTGGTGGTGGCGGTGGCGGCGGCGGCGGAGGATGGTGATATATCGATTTTTCTAAGGAATAATTTTTTGTATGCTCTTGTGCATTTTTACATCGAGCGTATCTAATTTGCGATGAGTAAATGGTTCGCAAGTTATGAAGGATCGCTGATGGCAGATGCGCTAGCCATGCCTGTTCACTGGTATTATGATAGAGCCGCGTTGGTTCGTGATTATGGTGTAGTGGATCACTACAAGGCACCACGAAATCCCCATCCAGGAAGTATTTTGTGGCGATCAACGTATGTTCCCTTAAATGAAAAAGCCGATATTTTACGAGAGCAAGCGGTTTACTGGGGGCAGCGCGAAATCCATTATCACCAATTTTTGAAAGCAGGAGAAAATACCATTAATTTCAATCTTGCACGGGAACTATATGCATTAGTCAAAGAGCATGATTCCTATTCTGCTGACATTTGGTTAGAAAAATACATCTCGTTGATGCTTACTTCAGGGTGGCATTGTGATACATACTTGGAAGAATACCATCGCGCATTTTTCACTCGATACGCTCAGGGGAAATCCCCCAGAAAATGTGGCATCGCAGATGAGCATATTGGAGGGCTAGCCACAGTGCCAGCTCTGCTCGCCGCTCTCGAAGGAGCAACGCGAGAGGAACTACGCGCCATAGTAAAAGAACATGTCGGACTCACTCATTCTAATGCAAATGTCCTGCGTGCTGCTGATACTTTAGTTAGATTGCTGTGGTCGATCCATAACGGCGTTCCTGTGCGTGATGCCATTCGTCAAGAGGCAGGTGATTGGTTGTCAGGGAAAAAAGCCGATGTATGGCAATCGCAGCCTGATGAGCATGTCATTTGCGCCCGCTTTAGTCCTGCCTGCTATATCGCAGAAGCTATGCCGGCAGCACTATATTTGGCATGGAAATACCACGATGATTTTCGTGCTGGGTTGATTGCCAATGCCATGGTTGGTGGAGATAATTGCCACCGCGGAGCTGTGGTCGGGAGTTTGTTAGGAATGGCAAATGGCTGTGTTCATCTAACTTAAGAAATCTATATCCATAGCGCTAATCATTCCATCTCGATGATCGAGCTATTTTTCGCTCACTCGACAAACTCAATGATCAAAGCTGTCGTGTTGTCGCGCCCTGAGTCGGCTACGGATTGTCTCACCAATGTGACTGCGTTGAGTAGTCCTTGCGCATCGTCCATGCGCGCCAATTCTTCGATTTTTCGATCCCATAAGCCATCAATGAGGCCGTCAGAGCAAATCAAAAAACGATCACCCTTTTCCCATGCGATGCGCCCGATCTGTGGCTCGACGGATTTTTTTCCCGCGCCGAGCACTTGATTAAGCGCATGGCGTTGTGGGTGATTACGGGCTTCGCGCTCGTTGAGTTTTCCCTCTCGCACTAGCCAACCGACATATGAATGATCTTGGCTCACCTGCACCATGGGGCCATTTTTCGGCAGGTAATAAATTCGGCTGTCACCAATGTGGCCAAAATAGACCCAATCGGGCATGAACCAGCATAAGCTCAGCGTCGCTCCCATGCCAGCGCATTCTTCATAATGGCGGCCCATATCGACCATGGCGTGATGAATGCGCTCAAACAATTCCCTCATCACGTCAGCGAGTCCGGCATCGATCCGTTGAGCGCTAAGGGGAAAGCTTTTCGGCAATAACTTGGTAATATTTTCTAATGCGATCTTACTGGCAAATTCACCTGATTTGGCTCCGCCCATGCCATCGCTCACGGCGAAAACAAAATCACCCTGGTCAAAACAGCCCTCTCCGATTTTTCCTAAATAACGCAGTTCGCGGTTATCGAAAGTAACGGCGAGAAACGCATCCTCGTTGTTTTTGCGAAAACGCCCCACATCAGAGAGTCCTGACCAGCGAAGGCTAGCGAGCGTTTGATTGCTGGGTGCAACGTTTTCCATGAAAAAAATGATTACAATGATATCATCTGGAAAAAAGTTATGAAATACCATGATTTTGTCAATCGTGGAAATGTCCGATCGGAGCTAACATATATCAAACCAATAGTGAAAATATTTCATGAGTTTTTAAAAAGTTGGCGCGGATTTTGCTTATTTTGAAAATGACTTATCATGAAGCACAGATTTGATTGGCAAGCTCAGTTAAATCGTATATGATCTGCGCGCCTCACATTTAACACAAAACAACATATTATCATGCCCAAATTCAAACTGGAGTATATCTGGCTGGACGGTTACACACCTGTTCCAAATCTACGTAGCAAAACACAAATCAAGTCGTTTGACGAATTTCCTAAATTGGAAGAGCTTCCTAATTGGGGATTCGACGGCAGTTCAACCCAACAAGCCGAAGGCCGCAGTTCCGATTGCGTGTTGAAGCCTGTGGCAATCTATCCTGACTCCACCCGTCTGAATGGCGCATTGGTGATGTGCGAGGTTATGATGCCTGATGGTGTAACTCCGCACCCAACGAACACTCGTGCAACGATCTTGGATGACGTAGGCACTTGGTTCGGTTTCGAGCAAGAGTATTTCCTCATGGAAGGCGGAAAACCACTTGGTTTCCCGAAAGAGGGCTATCCAGCTCCTCAAGGACCTTATTATTGCGGCGCAGGCTACAGCAACGTCGGTGATGTGGCTCGTCAAATCGTGGAAGAGCATCTTGATCTTTGCCTCGAAGCTGGTATCAACCATGAAGGCATCAATGCCGAGGTTGCGAAGGGTCAGTGGGAATTCCAAATCTTCGGCAAAGGCTCAAAACGTGCCGCAGATGAAATCTGGGTGGCTCGCTACATTCTCAATCGCGTTTGCGAAAGCTACGGCGTTGATGTAGAATACCACTGCAAACCGATCAAAGGCGACTGGAATGGTTCAGGAATGCATTGCAACTTCTCCACCGAATTTATGCGTGAAACGGGTGGAAAAGCGTATTTTGAAAAACTGATGGCTCAGTTCGAGAAAAACGTTAATGAGCACATTGCCGTTTACGGTCCTGATAACCACCTTCGTCTCACCGGCTTGCATGAAACCCAAGCAATTGATAAATTCAGCTATGGAGTAGCTGACCGTGGTGCATCCATCCGTGTTCCACATAGCTTTGTAAATAATGGCTATAATGGCTATCTCGAAGACCGTCGTCCAAACAGTCAAGGTGATCCATATGCGATTGCTGGACGTGTTCTTAAGACAATTGCCGAAGTTCCTACAGCGTAATTTTCCGCTGCATTACTTCTTTATATTATCACAGTCGCTCACGTTCGTGGGCGGCTGTTTTTTTGTTGCTCATCCGCAACGATCTGGAAATAACTGATGCCACACCTGAAGCGCTTGACGAATTTCTTCGCTTTTGCGCGTTGGTGAAAGTTCCCAGATGATCGGGCAATCTGGTGGAAAAAATGGCAGCAGCGTTTTGTAATCGAGCGTTCCAGTAAAAGGTACGCGATGATCTCTCGCGGGCCATTCAACGTCATGAATGTGCGCGCCGATGATGTGCGGAGAAATTTGTTTTAACCAGTCCGCATGATCTAACAATCCGAGGTTGTGTTTTAATTGGACGTGACCGAAGTCATGCCAATAGCCGATCCATGGATTCGCGGCAAAGTGCTTTTGTAGATGCAGCATTTCTCTTTCGCTAGGAACATCTTCGAAGCGGGAGCGTGATTCCACTGCCAGCATGATTCCGTATTCTTCTGCTTTGCTGGCAAGTTGCTCTAGTGCATCAATCGCTCGACTAAAATATAGTGGCGCAACCTTCTCGCGCTTTTTGACGAAGTCGATTTTCGCCTTGGTAAATTCGGAGTCATGTTGTTTTCCCTCCTTCACCATCTCGGTAAGTCGCTTGGTGTATTTTGCGGGGTTTAGCGGAACGGATCCCATGTGCAGCACAAGGTAGTTGGCTTGAAATTCTGCGGCCAGTTCTAACGTTTGCATGGTCATCTCCATGGCTCGCTTTCGATCCCATGCTCGATGGGATGAGAACTCGTAGGCATCCGGCGCATCAATCATCACTTCTACGGGCGAAGGGAAATAATTATGCACTCCAGAACAGCGAAATTTTCCCGCAGCATATGCCCTACGAATTCCGGGGAGTTTGGCAATCGTCATCCCGTGGGATAATTCAATATTTCGAAAGCCGAAGTCGAGAATCTCATCAATCATTGCTTCGCCATCGGTATGGCGTGCATTATTCCAGCAAGTCGAAAAGGAAAGCATAGTCTGTGAAATTTATGGCATTGCGAGAGGAGAATTTTGTGCGTCGACTAGCAGAACGATTTCTCCTTTTGCAGGATGTAGTTGGAAATAGGCAAATAGAGCAGTTGCTGTATCTCGATGAAAAGTTTCAAATTTTTTGGTCAACTCTCTTGCTACGCAAATGCGCGCTGTGGGATGCAGGTTGTGCAGAATTTCCAGAGTGGATAATAACCTATGTGGAGATTCAAAATATAGGTGTGTGTGATCGGAAGTTAAGGCAGCTTGTAAGGTCTGCGCTCTGCGTCCTTTCTTTACGGGAAGAAAGCCGCCGAAAGTGAATGTATGGCAGGGGAACCCGGAGCCGATCAGGGCGTTAAGAATCGCTGATGGACCAGGTAGCACTTCATAGTCGATATTTTCGGTTATGCACGCTTGAATCAAGCGATAACCCGGATCAGAAATACCGGGCATGCCAGCATCTGTAATGATGGCAATATTTTCACCACTACGTACCATTTCTAACAGTTCTGGTATGCGGCGAATCTCATTATGCTCGTGGAGCGAAATCAACGGTTTCTGAATACCGTGATGATGAAGTAGAGGTGCAGAGTGTCGCGTATCTTCACAAGCGATGCGATCAACACTGCGCAATGTTTCCAATGCGCGAAGGGTAATGTCATCACGATGGCCTATAGGCGTAGGAATGAGAGAAAATCGGCCAGCAGACATGATGGAAGCAATTAGAAGTCGTCGCTTAAACGACCAACGATCTGTGTCGCAGCGCGTTGCATCGCATCGGGCAAGGCATTGGTGCGAGCGGTTTGTAAATTCGAATCAATGGCGAAACGGGAAGCACCAGTTGCTTTTCCTTGTGCGAGAATTTTCATGGGATTACGGGCATCGCAAAGCTTCCAAGAAATGATGATTGTATTGTCCATCACTTCTGAGCGCAAGGTATCAAAGCGAGTGGAGCGTATTTGTCGATATGCCACAGACTCTATCGTTCCTTGAAGAATGGCATCAGCTTTACTATCGGAAGCGATTTTGTAGGTGCCGTCGGAGGCGATGGCATCAATCACTGAGTTTGTAGCAATAGCTTCACCGCGGGGAATCAATGTTTTATTCGTGAATAGAGGGACGTTGATCGATTTTATGTTAGCAAGCGCTTGCGGGCGATCCGACTGCAATTGATAGCCAGCACAGGACACTAAGGCGAAGCATGAGGCGAGAGCAAAGAGGCGAATCATATGTTGCGATCGTTACGTAATTGAGGTCAATGATGGAATTGTTAAAGCGACGAGAGGCGTGATTGAGCTTTATCGTGTAAATCTCCAAATCCTTGTTTTTTCAACACTTCTCGGTAATAAAAGCGGGCTGATTCCTTATCACCTTTGCGTCGATAGAATTCAGCGACATCATAAGAGCGCTGAGCATCCTGTGCGCCAAGCTGGGCAATTTGCTTGCGTGCGTCGCCTGCTCGTTTTCCGTTAGGGTAGCTGTTGAGATAGTCTTGGAATACTTCCCGAGCACGATCAAGATTGCCATTATCTTGATTTCCACGCTTTGCTTCTTCGGTAAGAATGATGCCGATACGATATAGTCCTTCGGGTGCTTGGTTGCTCTCTGGCCAATCCTGAACTAGCTTACGATAGGCCGCGATTGCATTGGCTGAGTCGCCTTCGTTAGCGTATACTTCACCGATATCGAATTGTGCTTGTGGGGCAGTGCTTGCTTGAGGTGCTGCATCGCGCACGTGCTGTAACATCTCTACTTTTTTGTCGGCTCCTAATTTAGAACCAAACATAAAACCAGATTTTACGTTGCCTGCATTGGCGTCTTTCGAGAGCGCTGATTCGCGAGCGAGCGCTTGTGAATACAGGGAACTTCCTTGATAACGTTTGAGAAAATCATTGTATGCTTCGAAAGCTTTTAATTTTTCTCCTTGTTGCTCTAGCAATTGGGCCTGGCGGAATCGTGCCTGTGGAGCCTCTTTCGCTGAGGGATAATTGTCTGCTGTTTGCTGATAAAGCTTGAGAGCTTTCGATGATTTTCCTGCGCGATCTGCCTCGAGAGCCTTTTGATAAACTCCAGCTGCCGGAGCGGATGAAGACTGAATGGTGCCAACGAGTGGGGGAGGAGCATCTTCCGAATCAGAACCGCATGAACTAATGAGCGCTAAGGAGCTACTGGTTAAAGATAGCAGGCAGAAATTTTTCCAAGAGATAAGCATAGATTTATAGTTAGATTTTTGATAATTCGATGGATCGATGAGTGGCTGCAGAAACGGCTTCGATTAGTGCATGGCGCACGCCGTTTTTTTCCAAAGCGGCAAGGCCCTCAATAGTGGTGCCACCGGGGGATGTCACCATATCTTTTAGTTGAGCAGGGTGAAGAGATGTTTCTAGAACCATTGTTGCCGCGCCGAGCATGGTTTGCGCAGCAAGGCGAATGGCGTCTTGACGTGGCAATCCATGACGAACGCCGGCGTCAGCGAGAGCCTCGATGATCAGAAATCCGTAAGCAGGTCCTGAGCCCGATAGTCCAGTTACGGCATCTAAGAGTTTTTCAGGAACTTGTAAGGCAAGCCCCACCGATGATAGCAATTTTTCTGCCGCGTTGGCATCGTCAGCGGTGGCACGTTCACCTACTGCGAATGCGGAAGCCCCTTTCCCCACAAGTGCTGGAGTATTTGGCATCGTGCGAATCACGCGGATGGATTTGGGAAGATAAGATTCTAGCGATGCCAAGGTGATTCCAGCAGCGATGGAAATGACTAACGCTGGGCGATCTCCGCGTGAAGCTGCGAGATTTTTCAGCACAGCAGCGACATCATAAGGTTTGGTTGCGAGCAAAAAAGTGTCGCAAGATTGCGAGAGTTCTTCGAGAGATGAGCATATGCTAGCTCCGGTTGCTGCGGCAAATGATTCTGAGGCAGCAATGATTTTATCGTAACCAAATACTGTGGACGGCTGTAAAATTTTGGCATTGATCGCCCCTTGGATTAAAGCAGATCCCATTTTTCCACAGCCAATTACCCCTAGATGCATGCGCCGATTGTATCAGAAGAATGATAAGATGCGAGAGAGATTTTTGCTTGGATGCTGAAAAAAATCAGCCATGGTCAGTGCATGCGAATTTTATGTATGCTATTGATTTGCCAGTCGCTGGTTTTTTCTGAAGAAAGCCTGCCCGATTTGGCGGATTTAGTCATTCCTAACTTAAAAGCGATGCCTGCTCCGGCGATGCGCGTGTTTGAAGGTGGAATACAAATGGCTGTGACGACTGAATCCCCTGAGGCGCAACAGCGGGTGTTGCAAGGATTGAATTTAATTCATGGTGGATGGGATTTTGAGGCATATCGTCAATTTATGGAAGCAGTTAAGCTAGATCCAGAGTGCCTGATGGCGAATTTTGGTGTCGCATTTTCCTTGGCGGGTGCTGATAGCGAATTTTCGAAAGCGCGTCTCACGGCAGCCACGCGTATGTTAATGCTCGTAGAGAGAGGTAAAGGAACCGATTTGGAACGAGGCTATGTGTATGCATTTAAAAAACTCATCGATGAAGGTCCGCTATCGGCCGCAAATGCCTTTAATGTGGTGGGGCGAAAGTATCCTAATGATGTGCAGTTAAAATTGTTCGAGGCATTTCTTCGTCGCAGTGGATTTGATGAATATGGCACGCCGATGCCGGACCAAGAGATCGCAGAAAAAGCAGTTCGGGATTTGATGAAGCAATTTCCTGATTCTCGTTTGCTTATGCACACTTGGCTCATGCTACGTACAGAAAACTTTGATATGAGCAAAGATTTGCCCATGGCGCGTAAGCTTTGTGAAATGGTGCCTGATTATCCGCCTTATCAACATCTTTTGGGTCACTACGAATGGCGTTCGGGAAATTTCTCACAAGCTGCGACAGCATTTTCTCGCTGTGGTGAACTTTATTTGCGCTGGATGAATGAGTCCAAACTTTCGATTGTGTATTGTCCGGAGTGG
>CAIRGO010000032.1 GCA_903878115.1 Akkermansiaceae bacterium
CAACTGGTAGTAAGGTGACGCCAGCTTTCTTCGCTTCACGCGTCACAATTTCACCAGCCATCACAAGGATTTCTTTGCTGGCGACGGCAATATCTTTACCTGCATGAATGGCTGCAAGCGCTGGTTGCAAACCTGCGGTGCCGACAATGGCAATCAGTACTGTATCCGCAGTTGAAAGGGACGATAGCTCAATCAAACCCTCTGGTCCTGAGAAAATTTTCACATCTGAGGGTAGTAGTGATCGCAGCTCATCTACTTTGTTAGAGTCATAAATAGCCGCATATTTCACACCAGTGGCTAACACCTGCTCGGCAAGTTTTTTTGTGTTTTGATGAGCTGCCAGAGCAATGATTTCGATTTCATCAGGCAGGTCTTGCGCTACTTTAAGCGTGGAGCAACCGATTGATCCAGTGGAACCTAACAGAACAATTTTTTTACGCATGGTCACAAATCAAAGAAAGAATTTTACATACAAATAAACAGCCGGCGCGGTGAAGCAAATGCTATCAATTAGGTCCATAGCACCACCGATTCCTGGCAAAAAATGTCCAGAATCCTTGACCGTGAGTGAACGTTTCCACAAACTTTCTGCTAGATCTCCCACCACTGCCAGTAATGCCACGATAAAGCCGAGTATGATCACATGAGTCCACGAAGAAAAAATCGCTAATTCTTTGGGGAAAAGAACATATAAGGAGCAAGCAGCGAGTTGAGAGAATAGCAAGGCTCCAGCAAAGCCTTCCCACGTTTTTGCTGGGCTAATGTGCGGAATCATTTTATGTTTGCCGATCAAAGAACCAGTGATGTAGGCACCCATGTCGCTAAATTTTGTCACGGCAATGCACCACAATAATAATAAAGCACCTGGGAGTGGCGAATCTGCGGATGATCTAAAACATCCACCTGTGGGAAGAATCACTCGGGCAGAGTGGGGTACTGAAGAATCAATGAAAAAGTCGATCCTCGCTGTAAAGTAAAACATCCATGTCAGCCAAATCACGCCAAGCATGGTGGTGGTGACTGATAGAATGGTGTTTGTGCCCTCGATCGGTTGACGAAGCTGTAAGATAAATGTGCCCGCTATGAGCAGGAAAAATAGCATCATGTCGACTTCGATCGGTAACTCGAATAGTCCTTTTGTAAGGAAGCCAGAGAGTGCTGCACTGTAGCCGATGCATAACAGTAGCCCCCATGTTGGGTGGCACTTGAGACCACTTTGACGACAGAGGGAAAAATATTCCAGTGTTGCGAGAATTGCCAATCCTCCGATCAATGCAAGATGCGCCCACGGTTTCATACTGCCGAAAGCTGCGCCAACAATGCCCCACAGAATCAGCGTGCTGAAAGTTCTACGTAGAAATGTTTGGCTACGTGTCGGTGGTGATTGAGTTTCGGCCATGCGAGATGATTTGACTGTGAATCTAGGTGAAGTGCAATCTCAAACTCCTGCATCCTCTGTCACGGTTACCACGACAGGACTTTTTTCGTGCAATAGCTCACTTGCTAAAGAGCGCACATCTTCTGCCTTGAGCTCACGAATGCGCTCATGAGCATCGCGATGATGTGTGGCGGGTAATCCGAAAAGCATGTCCACGGATGCTACATTCGCGATCGAGCCAGGGCTCTGCTGACGCAATACTAGCGCGGAAAGCACTGTAGCGCGCACATCTTCAAACACAGTATCGGGAATACCTTTGCGTGCGATTTTATCGATTTCGCTTAGCATTTCTTTCTTTGCTAATTCAAGTTGATCTGGTGCGGTCGATAGATAAAATGCAAACATACCAGCATCGTTGCCATGAAATTGGGTAGCGCCAACCTGATAAGCTAGGCCTAGTTCTTCACGAATTCGCGTGAACAACGGACCCGCCATGTCGCTGCAATACTCGTGAAGCATCGCTGCCGCAAATCGTCGAGAATCCGTCGCTGCCAATCCCGGATAGGCAATCGTCAAGACTGCCTGTTTTTTTTGTAAATGGATCACTTCTTCAGCGTTCGCAGAAGTAAGCGACTGTGCGGGACGGTATGCTTCTCCCTGTCTCATCTCTCCAAGATTTTTTTCTAGCAATAAAATGACTTCATCAGGATCAAAACAACCAGCGATGGCAATCGACATATTGGCGGCATGAAAATAAGCATCGTGCTGCGCGCTGAGAGAAGATCGATCCAATTGTCCTACACTTTCCTCCGTGCCCATTCCCGAGATTCCGTAGCCGTTACCCTGAAACAGAATCCGCCGCGCAGCTTGAAATGCCGTAGATAACGGGTCCATCTTTGCTTCTTGTATGGATGCTAATTGCGAGGCTTTTTCTCGCGCAATCGCATCATCGGGAAATGATGGGTGCATGACGATATCGGCAAAAATTTCTAACAAAACTGCCAAATCGGGCGCAAGGCATGAGCCACTTACCACCATCGAGTTATTTCCCGCTGATGCATGCAATCCAGCGCCTAACGCATCCAATGTTGTGGATATTTCCAAAGCCGTGCGTTTGCTCGTTCCTTGTGTGAGTGTTGCGGCCAATAATGCGTTGATTCCTGCAGTAGTTGGCGTTTCTGCAGGTAATCCACATAATAATGCTGCCTGCATACTCACAAGTGGTATGCGTTGATCGGGAAAAAGCGCTATGCGCAGTCCGTTAGAAAGCGTATGCGTTCGGTGCAAATCAATTTGCTGAAGATCAACGCGCTCTTGTTTCGAGGGAATACACTCTAACGGATTCAATTGCGTGATGATCATTTGCTGATCACGCAGTGATTCCAAGCAACGACTTACATCCTCAGAAGTGACGCAATTTATAGATTCTAAATAGCTAGAAGTGAAATGCAAGTCACGTGCTTCATGCCAATTTGATCCTAAGTCTGATGCGCGTCCTGAAGCTGTAGTGAGAGTGCGAAATTGCGACACGGTGATTTGCCTTTTGGCTCTAGTTAGATCGGAGTCCCAATTGGTAGAGGCATATTTTTTCACCTCTTCGCGGATTGCATCGATCACATGATGACGATGTTCTGGTTCTGTCTCTGCTGTCACGGCGAATAGGCCTTCGCCATGATTTCCCGTAAAGGTCCATAAATAAATTTCTAACGCCAGTTCCTGCTTTTCGCGGATTTCCTGATAGAGATATGATGATTCTCCTCTACCTAACATGGTAGCTAGCACATCGTAAACTGGTGCATCAGGGTGTCCTTGCGAAGGGATTTTCCACGCCACGGTGACGCGCGATGTAGGCACTGCAAAAGTAGATTCAGACTGGCGAATACTTAGCTGCTGTGGGTCGCTAATTAATATCGGTTCTTGCTCATAGTTGCGTTCCAGATCCGATGTTAGTTCCGTAATTTTTGCTAATACTTCTGACTCGGAAAAATCTCCGGAAATGACAAAAAATGCACGATTGGGAGTATATCGGCGTTGATGATAATTGACCAAATCGGCGTGAGTGAGTTGATCAAAAAGATCACGGTGGCCTATGACAGGTAAACGGCGGGCGTCTTGACGATAGGCTGTCTCAAATAGCAGGCGCATCGTTGCATTGGAAGGATCATCCAGTCCTATATCGATCTCGCGACGGATGACGTCTTTCTCTAATGAAAATTCGTTTTCTGGCAGCGTGGGGTAAAATACAAGTTCTGTGAGAATTTGTAAAAATACCTCCATTCCCGATGATGGTCCATCAATGTAATAAACAGTGCGATCAAACGAAGTGTAGGCATTCCAATGTCCGCCTGCTGCTTGTACCACCGATGCTAGACGTGTTCCATCGTATTGTTTTGTACCTTTGAACACCATGTGCTCTAAAAAATGCGATAGTCCTGAACCGAGAAATTGATCTTCATTTACCGAACCAGTTTGAACCCATAATTGAGTGCTGATGACGGGATGATCAGCACGCGCATCGAGAATGATCGTGAGACCATTGGGTAAAACATGAGAAACAGCAGAAGAACGAGGAAATTGCATGATGAAAATTATACTTGGCGGGCCACAGAGATGCGCTATTATTCGCACACATGCAACGTTGGATTTTACCTAGTTTGATCGTCTGTATTCTCATGGGAGTTCTTTCGGTGGGCTTATATTGGATGTATCGTCAAAACAAACCAGATAGCCAATGGGTACCTCTTCCATTGCGGGCTGAGATTAGCAGTAGCGAGATGGCTGATGCGCAGAAAGACATAGATCGGACACTGCGCCAGTCCGCAGTATTGTCATCCGTAGTTCAAGATTTGTCTTTGCAACAAGAACTGGGCGTTTTATCCGAAGCAGAGGCAGTACAGGCCTTATCTGCCATGATGTTCGTGCGCGAGGGCGAGTTCCAAGATCCCATGACCATGGTCACTTATAAGTCCATGAACATCGGCTGTGATGGCAAGCGTAAACAGCGAGTTTTGTTAGGTAAGATCGCTGTGCGTTTGGGCACTGAAGTCCGGAAATCACTGGGCATCGTTGATCAAAAGTAAGCCGTGACAGAATTATAGCGATTCTTTTTTCTCTAAGGTCATTCGCACGTCACCGATATAGGCAGCTACGCGTAATTCTAGCGGGATGCGGTCAGCATCATCGCTGATCCATAGCGTGGCTTTCTTCATCTTGGTGTAGGGTTTTAGCGTCAAATCCTTGTTGATTTTCGTCAGACCAATATCGAGCTTGATGGCATCATTGCCATTCATTTTTTCGCGTGCTAACACTTGAATTTTTGCTAAGTAAGGACTAGCAAATGGATGAATAACAATGGTGATTTCATCGCCCTGCTTAAGAGTCTGACTGCGGATGTGGAGCATCGAAGTAAATGCATCAAATACGGGAGCAAAAGCAAATGTGCGATTCATTGTTGCATCAACACCAGTATTATGCGGGCGTGAAACCTCCTTCACATTGACCATGCCCGGAAAATAGCGAACGGTAGTGACTTGCGTTTCCTCTTTATCTGTCTCACTGCAATGCATCAATAACGGCGATAAATCGTTTTTGTTGACTTGTCCTTGCATGTCGAAAGAGTAAGGAAATAGCTTCGCCGCGACGCCTTCGCTGCCTCCAACGCAGGTGGTTTTTAAGATTTTATCGTTACTGCCTTTTGCTCCGAAAGTGAAAATCACATGCCCAGCCTGCACTTGTCCTTTCCACGATAATTGATAGAGAAGTTTGGTAGGGCGTAGCGGGGGATGCGACCCAGGTTTTGCGGAAGTGATTTCTTTAGCCCACGATGGTTCCACAGCGATAAGGGGAAGAGCCATCAGGAAACTACACAGCGTAGAAAAGATTGTTTTCATCTCGCTAGCTATGACGCATCGCCATTCACTTTATTCATTTTTCTTCTCATCGTCTGAACTGTCTGATTGATCCATTTCTTCGCCTTCTTCTGTATCATCGATCAAAACGAGATCCGGTTTTGGCGTAGGTGGCGATTTTAACAATCGTTCAAGCCGTTCTTTTTCCTCGGATTCCTCTTGTCTCTTAACTTTCCGTGCGTCAAACCAAGCGAGCCAAATGGATAGTTCGTAGAGCACAATCATCGGCAAGGCGAGCAAGCATAAGGTGAAAGCATCAGGGGTAGGGGTGATGATTGCTGCGATGATCACAATCGCGATGATCGCATAACCACGGGTGCGACTCATCACCTCGAAGTTGAGTAATCCGATTTTTACTAAAATCCACACGACTACAGGTAATTCAAAACATAATCCGAAGATTAGAGTGAACTGAGTGGCAAACGAGAGATAATAACCGATCCGCCATTCGTTAGCGATGCCCATGGATTCACCATAGGTATAGAAAAATTCTAACACTTTTGGCAAGACCAAGAGATATGCGAACAGCACGCCCGAGAGAAATAATATAAAGCCAACTGCCAGTGCTGGGTAGATGGCTTTCTTTTCATTATCGTGCAGGCCAGGAAGAATAAACTGCATGGTGAATAGCAAGAGTAAGGGAAATGCTAAAACGATCCCTGCAAAGAACGCGAGTTTCATCGAAAGCATAAATGCCTCGGTGGGATTGAGCGAACTCATGAATTTAAAGTGATCCCGCGTACCAGGCATGGCATCTGGTTTTAAAATAATGATTTCTCCAAGCAATTTTTTGTCATCTTCGCTTAGCGTTGGTATTGCTTGCACGAATGGTAGTTGCTTGTCTGCTGAAAGCGTGCGGACCGCGCGATAGCAATAGGCTAATTTTGCTAAATGTTGTTCTTCCGGCGTCAGTTGGCTGAGGTAGGCAGGGTGCAGGTCCGAGGGCAGCACCGCGAGTGCTTCGGCGGCGGACTTAGCGCTCTCCCAATTGTCGGCATTTAAGATTGATTTTGTCGGTAATTTGGAAGCTGAATGAATTTCCCATACCTCGCTAATCGGTTTACGCAAGATTTCCATCAATTGATTTTGATAGGTAAAGCAAGCAAGCGTTGTGATCAGTAAGGTGACGACTACTTTGGTGACCGTCTTCCGCAAATCTTCTAAATGTTCCAAAAATGGCTTTTCGGCGTCGGGATTTGCCTTGTCACGAAGTTGAAATACTTTTTTTAACAGGAACATGCGGGCGCAGACTAAACGAGTAAGTAGCTTTAGGCAAGAACCGGATGAAAAGGATTTATGGAATGATATTGCCAGACTTTTGCGTTTGGCATTTGACAATGAACGGCGCACACTAAATGAATGTCGGCGTGCAAGATTCGAATCAACCGATGAAATGGACGTGGACGGGATTACCGACTGCGGGCAATGTTGATATGACCAAATCACCGCTAGCGAATCATCTGGCTGTGACGCAGCTCGATCCAGTAATCGCACGTGAGTTACCTGAATCCGTTAGACTGCCATTGGTGAGAGACCCCGTTATTTCAGGGAGGCTACTGTGTTATACTTGGTTTTACGGGCGTAAGCCGTGGATGCCCACGTTTTTTCCACCGATGAAGTCCTGGGCGATTCGTCACGGCATTGATCTTAAGGTTTGGCAGCAGGCACCCGATGAGAAGCAGTTCAAACAGTCGCCTTTGGTCAATTGGTTGCGAATTTTTCTCGATGCGGGGCATGATTGGTTTATGTATCTCGATGCCGATGTGATGATTCATCCGCAAGCGCCGCATCCCTTGTCTGAAGTTCATCCGCTAGGTGTATTAGCACTTGCAGAACCAGAGCAAAAGAAACATCGGTCCGAGTGGGCGTCGTGGGTAAAAGCCCATTTTCAACGTGAGGTTACGAGTGATTTTATCTATCGGAATGACGGCGTTTGGATGATGGATCGCGCCACTGCGGTGAAATTTCTCTCTTACTGTGAGCAACACATGCTGCCTGGCAACAATGACGCGTATTATTTTAATTTATGGCTTCATGACGCGCAGCAAGCGGATAAAATAGAAGTTCATGATCTGCCTCAAAAGTGGAATCGATTGCCATATCGCGCTCCGTATGTAGCAAATGTCCCTGCGTGGTTTTACCATTGCTCAGGCGCAAACAAAGGTAAAGCTTTAGAGCATTTGCAATTGGATGGATTTCTTCCACAGGCAAAAGCTCCGGTGACTGTGAAGCCGTGGCCCGCCGAGGCGAATCAAGAACGATTGATTGCGATGCCTTACCATTTTGAATCGGATCCCTGGAAAGGTGAATCGTTGCGGTATTCCCTGCGATCACTGGACCAATATTGGCCGGAGGATTGGCCCTTGATGGTTTTTGGAACCCATCAATTGGAGTGGTTGATCGATAGCGTCTATCAAAATGAACCTTCATACCCGCAAGCTTTGCTCCGCTCTTGCAGTATGGCGAAAAAAGTATTGTGGATGAATGACGACATCATTCTGCTGGAGAACTGTAATGAAGTGGATATGATGATCCCGCTTTGTCACGACGATCTGATTCCTACATTACCGAAATTGTTGCGTTCGGAAAATCGCTGGGCTCGCGCTAGAGCACATGTGACAGGACGCATGCATCATGATTACGGCTTAGATCGGCTAAATGATTTCTCTACACACACACCCTATCTTTACGAGCGAGACCACGCGCGTAAGGTATTTGACCTGTTTGGGGTATGGCACAAATTTCCTATTGAATTAGCTTATCATGGGTTGCTTGGATCCACAGGAAAGCCCTGTGTTGAGAAGGCGACTTGGGCTGAAAAAGATGACCCAGCAATGCGCTATTTGTATGTTGATGATGGTTGCGCCACCTTAGAAGAATTCACCGCGTGGATGAGCAAGCGCTTTCCTAGGCCTTCGCGATGGGAAAAAACGCTGCCAGTCTAGCGCGGAAATTCATCGTGAAGAAAGCGATAATATTGCTCCATTAACGCGGCGGCACCTGGCTCAGCCATGATTGACTTTTTCGACCATTCGATTGCTTTTTCACGATTGCCGCGGGCAAAAAAAATTTCTGCCATGGTATCAAGATAGGCGGCTTGATTTGGTCTTAGTCGCAATGCCTCAACGCTCTCTTTTTCTGCTTCGTCTAAGCGAAGCAATGACCTAGCTGCTAACCACGCAGCAGAATTACGAGTGTTGTCATCTAGGGGAAAGCGATCGCGTAGCTTCATCATCGATTGCCATGTTTCTTCAAACCATAGGTCGTGTTGATCACGAAGACCCACAAGACGCAAGCAAGGAAAGAATTGATCTGCCAGTGACGCATCACTCAGTAATGATTGATGAATTTGTTTTAGCTGTTTGATGGCTCCCTCAGGATTTTTTTTCAATTGACCAAAGGCATAGGCCATGTCGGCTTTTTTTCTGGTGCGGAATAAAATACTTCCTCCAAGATTTTCTGAGTCCTGATTTACTACGCTAATCAAATAAGCCTCGTAGCCACTTCTGGCTTGCGACCATTGACCGTCAAGCATCTGTTTTTCTGCTTCTTGGTATGCGTTAATTAGCCACGCGGATGTAGAGGGAGAACTACAGGTAAGAGTAGTTTGCCGCCATTCACTGGCTATTTTACTTAGGCCAAATGACTCGTTGATCGCGGCGGTCATGCTCATCATGGAGGCATCACCTAAAATGAGCGATTCATACAATGCGGCGTTCTTTTTTGCTTCTTCGGTCTTGCCGAGAAGATTTTGACAAATCGAAATACGCAATAATAAATCAATAGCGTCAGGGGATTTTTTGAAAAGTAGTTGCAATTCTTTTTCGGCATCTTCCCAGCGTTCCAATTTGAGAAGTTCGTCAATCCCAAGTGGATTGCCTTCCTCTGCCGACCATTGCGCGTAGGTCGTATTTCCCGTGATTTCAGCAATGACGGAAACAAGCTTACGATAGGTATTAATTTCGTTTGCATCACAGTCTTTTAAGAATTTTTCGATTTTGCTATTCATGTCAGCCACATGATTTTGGCGATCAGGAATGATGCGAAATAAGGTAAGAAAGTCGCTAAATCGTTGTGCTTTTGTCGCATCCGGATAAAGCTTGGCAATCCAATCCCACCATTGATTGAAAAGATTGTTTTCAGATAATGCTGTTTGAATCATCGTTCCCCACAACACGTCATCATCTTTGGCATAGGCAATCGCCACTTTGAGTGCTGATTCTGGAGCAATGCGAATTTTGGAGTAAGGAGAAAAGCATTCTTGAAGCATTTGGGTGAAGGATTCACTATCTTTTTCTGCTAGGGCCAGCATCTGCGGAACGAATACTTTATCGATTACATCGGTAATGCCGCGCTTTTCCAAAAAGGATAGAACGCTGGGAATTTGTTCCATTTCATTTTCTACGAGATCCGGTTTTTCGATGATGATACTCATTCTTTTGGATAACCATTTTTCGTAGTCTGGCTTGACAGGATCCAATCCCAAAATTTGAATGGCTTCATCGATGCGTTCTTGTTCTACGTATTGATCAAATAGCATCACTGGGTTGAGCGCTTTGAGTGCTTTGTCGGCGTGCTCACCCAGGCCGAGCGCATACAGTAAGTGAGTCGCTAGCCAACGTTGCTGATAGTCATCACCCTTAAGTGATTCTTTGATCAAGCGATTCACGTTGCTTTGATGTTCTTTGGACGAGTTCGATCGATCTTTCACAAGAGCGATATAAATTTCTAGCAACTCACGTGAGTCGCTATCGAAAGTAGGTGCTCGCAGTTCAAGCCACATGTCGGGTTGACCATCTAACAATTGTAATGCGGCGCCTGTCGAAGCGAAGTTATTTTTTTCTGCAAGATCAATGGCTGCTGCGCGATCGCCTTTTACTCGTAAAAGGCAAAGGTGGTAAGCGATACTTTTTTTATCATTTAACTTGCTGCAATCGGCAATTTCTTTCTCCAAAGTGCCATCGGAACGTGCCATCCATGCCTTGGCCATGAGGTTTTTCGAATCATCGGAAAAATCATCTAGGAATTTGCGAGCTGTGGCTGTGTCTCCTGCAAGAAGGGATTCACGAGCTGCGACAATCGCAATGCCATCGACATTTTCACGCATTTGGGATTTAGCGATGTTATCATTTTCATTTTGAAAAAGCAGCAAGGCAATACGCCATTGTCGTGATTCTTTGAGTTTTTCTATGGCAGATTTTTTGTCATCGGTGGAAAGGTTGGCAAATGATTCTACAAGGGAAACAATCTCTTTGGGTGAATCTGGAGTGATTCCCAATTTGATTTTGCGAATGATGGCAGCGATGCGCAGGGATGTTTCAGGATTTTTTGAGAGGGCTGCCTGTTCCAGTTCTTTCTGGATCGACGCACCAGCTTTCCATAGTTTATTTTGCGCTTCAATTCGTATGCTAAGTTTTTCGTTCGACAATTGATCGATCCACTCCGCCGCGCCATCTTCAGCGGAGCACAACTGCTGCATGAGAGGAAAAATGCCTATGGTCACAAGTAAGAAAAATACGCGCTGCATTGTGAGTTATATTTTCTAATGGATTTGTGGAAAAGCAATAAGGAACATGAGAAGAATTGGAATTATTTTCCGATGCAAAAGCGACTGAAAATCACACCCAACACGTCATCAGAATCAATCTTTCCCGCAATTTCGCCAAGTGCATCCATGGCACTGCGTAAATCAAGGCTGACAATTTCCAATTCGGTTGATTTTGCTAGCTGCGCCAATGCCGATTCTAGTGATTCCTCCGCTCGTCTCAGGCAGTTTTGATGCCGAGCATTGATTGCAACAAGGCTGTCACCACTATCGATCGTTGAATGAATTACTAAATTCGAGATCGTTTTCTCTAGTTCAGGTAAGCCTTCACCATTGATGCAAGAAATTCGCACAGTACAAAACTTTTCCCACGATGGGTGCATTCCCATATCGCATTTGTTGAGAATGATGATGAGATGTTGGTGTGGTGAAGCTGGTACTGGTAGTTCACTAGGGCAGGGGATGGATGCGTCAAATACTGCTAGCGCGAGGTCTGCCGTTTCGCGCTGATGAGATGATCTTCGCATCCCTTCGATTTCAATTTGATCATTGGTGTGTTCGCGAATACCTGCAGTATCAATCAAGCGCAGCATGACTCCACCGACGTTGACTCGCTCTTCGATCGTGTCGCGCGTGGTACCTGCGATGTCGCTGACGATAGCGCGCTCATATCCTAGTAAGCAGTTGAGCAAACTTGATTTACCTGTGTTAGGAGCTCCAAAAATCACGGTGCGTATTCCATCTCGCAAAATTCTCCCTCGATCAGCGGTCGCTAACAATTCTTCAATCGACTGGCGTATATCGCGTAATTGTGCTGATAGTTGGCTTCCCACTTGAGGAGAGATGTCCTCCTCAGGAAAATCAATGTATGCCTCAACGTGAGCGAGGCATTCCAGAATTTCATCACGCAGTGTTTCTGTGCGTTTGCCCAATTTCCCTTCGCGTTGTTCGTGAGCTGCACGTAAGGCAAAATGCGTTTGCGCTGAAATGAGATCCATGATTCCTTCGGCCTGCGTTAGGTCAAGTTTACCATTGAAAAATGCTTGCTGGGTGAACTCACCTGGATCTGCGAGACGTGCTCCGCAGGCAAGTGATCTTTCTAACAAGGCGCGCATGACTAAGATACCCCCGTGCCCCGCGATTTCGCAGACAGTCTCACCTGTATAACTGCGCGGCGCGTGAAAAACAGTCAGTAACACTTCATCGATGATCTGCCCATCATCACTCGTTACCACACATAGTTTGGCATTTCTTTCGGCGCATCGTGAAGCAGTTCCATTCGTCATGCGGTCTACAATTACCAATGCATCTGGACCGGAAATTCGCAACAAACCGACCGCGGCTGCACCAGTTGCTGTAGCAATCGCTGCAATGGTATCATTCCGAAGTACTTGATGCTTCATTGTTTTTCGGGAGCTGCTGGCTCTACTAAAGCATCGTTAGATTCGCCAAAAGATGAAATAATATTAGGCTTATGAGATTGGTCTTTGTTGGCAATTTCGCCACTTCCCAAACCTGCGAATTCCCAACACACTAAGCGAGAAATGGAAATTGTCTCATCGGCAGCGGCTGATAGCTCAATCGTAGCAGTTGCCATCAATGGTTCGATAGATTCAGTCCCTTGCCAATTGATTTTCAATAGAGATTTTTCTACCTCAGATCCGATCGGGACGGCAATACGGTAACTATCATTGATGTAGGCAGGGTCACCCACTCGATAAATACGCAATTTATTATTTACCTGGTCGGGAAGAGGCACGTCTTCGACAATAATGACGCGGAAAATGCCTGAACTAGCTTGCGAAGACCGGTCCATGAATGACTGGAATGTGCGATGGCGAGTTTGCAGGTAAACGTCCCAGTCGATGAGCATGCCATTATCGCTGACCTTAAAATATGCTTGGATTTTTATCGGTTCCATTGCGAAATTGGAAACTTTTGTCGAGGCTTCTAAAAGCGGATTTAGCTCTTCCACTCCATGTTGAATTTCGATCGATGCTAAGGGACGTAAGAATTTCAACATTTCGAATTGCCCTGGTCGATCATAAGCCATCATGAATATTTTCCGATTGCTATCTTCTTCACCTAGATCAACTGGAACAAAAGCATCTGCAGGTAATTCTGATTCATCCATGATACGTGAACCATAGGTTTTCAGCAAACGCTGCAGTGTTTGGTCGCCACCGATCACATACTTCGCCTTTTCACTGGGGGTTTTGGCGTTGATGAACTTAGCCAATGTTGCTTTTGCGTCGTTTTGCCAACCCTCGTGAATGAAATCTGCATCCAATAATTTAGGGTCATTGGGAGAGATGATATTTGGGTCATTGGGGATCAGTACGCCGGGCTTCAGGATAGTAGGTATATCCTTATTTCTGTTGTCAGATATTGGTTTTATGATGACATTCTGATAGAGGAAATAGGCTCCCGCGCTCATTCCTAAAATCAGCAGAAAGGCTACAATCCAAGGAACGGCAGAACTTTTTGGCTCTTCGGGTAAGTCCGCCGAAGTAATGCGCGAGGTGATCGGTTTCTGCGTCACAGGCGATACGGAGGTCACCACTTGCGGGCGATTGATCGGTGCAGCTTGCGGTGCAAATTCTTTGGCAGGAGAGGTGATCAACGCGCTGCAAAGTGGACAGGGTGCCGTCCTCGGCGGCAAGTCGCTGGGAATGTATATAGTGCCCTGGCAGTTGGGGAAGGAAAACGATCGCTGTGAGCTCATAAGGGGAAGAGAAAGTCTTACTTAAGAATTCCACATATGTCAATCATTAGTCGATCGAAATAATACAGTCGTTTGATTTTAATATTGAGAGATGTTTATGGCATCTCTTGC
>CAIRGO010000033.1 GCA_903878115.1 Akkermansiaceae bacterium
GCTTCATGTTGGTCCACCACGGGGTTGTGATCCTGCATCCGTCCGTTGCGAAGCCTCAAACGCGCATGACAGACCTCCCGTTGTTGTTCCGGGGTCAGTTTACCCTCAGGCGCTGTCGGAAGAACCTGCGTCTTGGGATCGAACGGCTTTCTTTCGGTGCCATGGGCATATCCACGCTCATCCAGGAAGAACTTGGCGAGGTCCAGATAGCGGCGCTCACCGGTGGACCGATATAATTTGATAAGGGCCAGTTCGACCTCCTGGTGCCCGTCCACGTCATATCGCTTGTTAGGTCCGAAGATTCCGTCGATGTGATCAGCGAAGCGCTTGGCGGAATCGATCACCTTCGGCTCACCGTTCAGATGCTGATGCTCCACCGCCATCTCGAAAAAGTGGCCGGCATTGTACATCTGGTGCTCCAGCCGGAGATCTTCCCAGCGTTTGTCGAGTCCGTTCACGATGAACCAGGTGATGAGAAATCCATCCTTCTGCTGGGCGGCAAGGATGCGATCAATGATACCGTCCACCCGTTTCTTTAGCACCGGGTCGTTAAATTGCTCTAACGAATTCAGGGCTCCCTCCAGAGTTTTGTATAAATCGGAGTCGAAGGCATGGTGGCCCTTCAGCGGTCCGTCGAGCTTACCCGCCGCCTTGTCGAAGTTGGTGACGTGGCCGTCTTTTTCAAGTTCATCGAGCGCGTGCGGAATCGTGACATCATGTGCGGTCTTGATTCGTGGCCCCCAGAAGCCGCCGCTCAATTCGACCTGCGCCTTCCCCACTTCCTGAAAGCCGCGAACCGGCGGCAGGTTCCGTTGATTCTCCGCAGCGTTCCCGCGGAGAATCATCACGCCCATTACGGCTAGACCAATCAATTGTTTCTGTTGTGTTTTCATGAGTATTCAAGGGTGAGGAGTGTCGATGCTGACGGGTTGGAGGTCGATCTGGTAGGCGGAGACGAAACGGTTGGGCGCAGCCGACGGGATCGTGAGCAACGGCGTGGCGTCGGCGGCACTGGCCGTGGCGGTCATCAGCACAGTGCCCATAAATACAATTTTCACTATCTGTTTATTCATCACTTTTTGAGGTTCAGGTTTCCTGGTTCAACGATCAACGGGCTGAATGTATCTCAACTTCCGCAAAAGTCAGTGCCGCAATTCCGTTGGCACCCAGAATCAGTCTGTCCTGGTTCCAATTGGTTTCTTTGACGTAGGTGATCTTTCCTGCAGTAGAAGGCTCCTTCAGTTTGAGAGTAAGCACATTTCCCGAGACCTTGCCGGAGACAACCATGCCCTTGGCTCCATCAAGGTAGAACTCACCAGCCAGCACGTCGTCCCAAATGACTGGTTGATCAAACTCCAGTGCGATTTCATCCTTCGCGCCGCCTGCAAAGGATGCCCGCTTGAGGTTGGGGGCGGTGATGGATGCCGTGGGTGCTTTGCCATAATTGTCCCGCTCGATCAGCGGCAGTATCAATCGCGCGAATTCCGCCCAGCCGACGAGCGGAAAATGACACGGTCCAGCGGGGCGAATCCCCAGCGTGGACATGCAATCCATGTTCGAATACAGGTCCGGCAGGGTCCTCTGTTTTTCACGGATCATGTCCCCGCCGCCCGTGTTGCCACCCATGCTGCATGAGTTCGGCCAAATTTGAAAAATGTAATAGTGCTGGATGTTAGGAAAATCCTGTTTCCACGCGGCCGACATCTCCAGGAAATAATCCTGATAGGACTTCCAGTCGAAGTCGCCGGTGGGCGAAGCGGAACCTTGGTTGTTCTCTCCTTGGTGCCAGAGTATGCCCCGGATGCCGTGGGTCAGTTTGGCCTGCTTCACCCGCAACAACATCCGGCCGTAAATCGTGTTGAGGTCTTCAGGATTGGCCTCATTGCGCTGGTGCTGGTCGATCCGCGTCCCGCCGACCGCGCCATTCACGATGAAGATCGGCATCTTCTCGCGTTCCACAAGCTGCTTTGCCAGTTCCATGCCCCACCAACCGAGTTGTGCTTTCTCGCCGTTCGCAATTTTCCAAACCGGATTGCACCACAGGTTCTGCGGCGCGCCATTCGGGTCGCCAGCGGGACCGCCATAACTGCGGATCCACTCGCTGGTATCCGCGGGCGACTTCTCGTTGGTATCGGTCGCCAGCGCGTTGGACTGCCCGTCTATCAGGTAAGCGTCGCCGCACACCACATCGCTTACGATCTGGTGCACCGTCACGGTGCTACCCGTCTGGGTCGCTAACTCGACTTTGTATTTGATCAAGCCCGGCTTGAGCTTCAACGAGAAAGCATAACTCTTGTCTGCCGCAGGTTTCTGCGATTCGGTTTGAACGAGTTTGTCGTCGGCGAACAACTTCAGGAAGACCAGGTCAGCGGCGCTGGCCAGCTTGCCGTTGTAAAACAGCGTGCCTTCGTTCTTGTCGTCGCGGGCAAAAAACTGGCCGTCAACCGGCTTCTCATCCTTGTCTGGCGTCCTCTGAACCCAGGCGTCCTTGGCAGGTTCCTTGACCACGACCTGGGCCGTCCGGGTGACCGCATCACCTCCATTGGAAATGCTCGCCGTCACGGTCATCGTGCCGCTGTTTTGGGCGCGCTTGAGGATCAGTTTTCCAGGCGCGACTTCCTTGATCACTGCTAACCCTGAAACTTTCCAATCATATTTCAACTCGCCGACATTTTTGGCCTGCATGTCTTTTATGTTAGAAATCTGCGGCACGATCTCGATGGTCGCGCGGCCATCCCACGCAGGCGTCGCTTTCAATGTGAAGACCGGATCAGGGATCTCCTCCTTGATGGTGACCGGAATCTCAATGCTCTTCACGGTGTCGGCATAAACCGCCTTGAGGATCAGGGTCATGGATTGGCCGCCACTCACGCGGCCCGCATCAATCGTGAAAGCGGTTTTGTCCACCGCCACGATGGTTTCAACCCCGCCTTTTTTCAGGATCCAATAAATCTTCTGCGCACCGCCGGTCTTGGCCGTCACCGTGACGCTCTTGCCTTCCGCGATGGTGATGGCTTTCTCGGAAACCGAGAAGTCGGTGCCGGGCCGCACCAGAGGACCCACAAGCGTCTGCATGGGTTTCTGATTTTCGTAGGACATCCTGACCCAGTCGGCGGAGCGTGTGACCTTGGAAACGCGAACTTCATCGATGTCGCCGACAAACTGGTAATTTCCATACCAGCCACCGATATACATTCTCGCAGGGCTTTTCACATTCAGCGGGAGGCCGCCCTTGTTCTCACCATCGAGCACGCCGTTGACGTAGAGTTTGGCTTTGCCTTCCTCGAAAGTGTGAACCACATGAACCCACTGGGACATGGCTAGCGGCGTATTGGTTTCAACGTTGCCGGCTGAATTATAACAATCCATTCTGACA
>CAIRGO010000034.1 GCA_903878115.1 Akkermansiaceae bacterium
AGCGTGAACTCGGGGTAGCCGTCCCGACGGTTCATCGTGTAGATCTTGATTCTCGCGGGACCGTTGCCGATTTCCACGATACTGCTGCGACGTTTGCGTTTCCGGGTCATAGAACCCGGCTTTCGAGTCAACTTGTCAGAAAAACCGTCAGGAAAATCTGTCCCGGTTTGCCGTGAAGGCTCGCAAGTTGTTGATTCTGAGGTGCTTGCCCTTGATGAGCAAACAGATGGCGGACAGAGAGGGATTCGAACCCTCGGCACAATACAGGGGGGGGTGACGCTGTTTTTTGCTTGTAAATGCGTTGGTGTGAATGTTTGTGATTGATTGGTTTGTTACATGATGTTACATTCTTTACATGGCAAGCTACTATGAACGATCGGGAAGTAAATTTTACTACTTGCGTTACCAAACTGCAGATGGGAAGTGGCGAGCGAAGTCGTCTGGCATCGTTATTGGATCGATGGGGGCTAAGCGTAAGATTGTTCAGTTGGTTCAGGAATATACGTTGAATGAGAGCTGTTTTCATGATGATGGCGGCAGTGCTTTTTTTAGAAAGTGGGTAGTAGATTTTATTGAGTATAAATATAAAAATGAATGGACTCGTTGGAGATACCGGAATGCTTGGGAGCATTTGAATTCTTTCTTTGACTCGAAGGGCGTTGCTCATCCAGGTGAGATCACTTATGCTTTGATCCATGAGTATATGCGGTGGAGGACGAATGAGGCTCTAGCAGTAAAAGAGAAGCGGAGTTTGGCAAAGTGGAATACTGCGCTGGTGGAAACTCGGGTGTTAGGTGCTGTTATGCAGGAGGCAGTTAAGAGAGGTTACATTTTGGTGAGCCCTTGTGTCCGGCTTGGTCTGCCAAGACGGAATAGCAAGAGTAAGCGCGAGATCACGATGGATGAGCAAGAGCGGATCGTTAAGTTGTTGCAAGGTCATGGTGTGTGGATGTTGGATTGCTTTATGGTAGCTATTAAGCAAGGATGTAGGTTGGCTGAAACTGCTGTGCCGATTGCTCAGATCGATGTGGAGGGGGAAATTATCGTTTTTAATGTGAAGGGGGGCGGACAGCACACGGCTCCGCTGCATAAGGACTTGGTGCCGTTGGTGAAAAAGCGCATTGCAGATGGCCAGTCGCTTCTGGTAGATGTCCCTCGCTACGCTGCTTCTGCTTGGCACAAGTGGTTCGCTAGGAATGAGTTTGCTGGTTTAAGTTTTCATTGCACTCGTGTTACTGTTGTTACTCGCTTAGCGAGAGCTGGGATCAGTGAAGTTCAGACTATGCAGTATGTGGGGCACGCATCGGACGTGGTGCACGCGGTGTATAGGAAGTTGCGCCCCCCCGACTTGAGGCATTTGGGCGAGCAGTTGTGATTCGGAAGTCTTTTGCTGTCTTGTGCCATGCGAGGTAAAGTTTTACGGTGCTACGGCCGCCGGGCATATTGAAGCCATGTCTCTTGGCGGCTGTTAGGTATGCTCGATTTACTCCTAGTTCTTCTGAGAGTTCGGTGATGTTGAGAAGTTTGCTCATTTGGTTGCTAATTTTTGTTCGAGTGTTGCACATGCTTCAACAATAGGCATGAGGGTGGTGAGTATTTTTTCGATGTCATCATTGGGTAAGTTTTCTAGTTTCTCTTTTCCGATAGAGTGAAGCCAGCGATTGTAGTGGAAGATAATTGACGATAGTAGTGGGATGCCGCTGCCGGTCCCTGCTTTTTCCGCACTTTCTTTTTTTCGTATGATCTGGTTTGCAGCGATGGATTTTTGTAGTTCATGTGCAGACAGTCCATTTTTGAAGCTTTGTTCTGCCCATTCTGTGCGGCGATCTGGTGGACAGTGTTGCGCGAGGATGTAGCAATGCTCACTGGTCAATGCGTATTGCTCTCTGAGCGTGCTTTCGATAGATTGCAGTCGCGTGGCTTGCGTGATTCGGTGGAGATCGAATTGGCTTTGCTCTAGCGCCAGTGCGGTTTCTTCTTCGCCATAGTTTTTTTTGCCGTAAGTGATTAAGTCGGCTAGATAGAATAGTGTGGCGTTTTCTGCTTGCTTGACGAATAGGAGAGCAGAGAAAAATTCGCTCTTGCTAATTGGTGATTTCACTTCGAGGCCGTGGGCGCTGAAGGAGATGCTTGGTGGTATCATTATTGAGCTCATGCTTTTTTGAGTGTGTTTTTAATTGCTGTTAGGATGTTGGCTGCTGACGCATTTTTTTTGCGCCAGTGTGGAATTTCGTTTCGTTTGAGCAGTTTTGTATGCGCTGCTTCTGATTTTAGAAACGCTGATGGATTGAGGTTGAGTAGTCGCTTCCATGCTCTAACGGATTTGTTCACGGCTTGTCTTGATAGACCGATTTTCGTGGCATACTCAGCTTGGCTATGTATGTCGTGGAGAGTGTGGAGGCCAGCCGCGAACGCTAACGATGCGGCTGCCATTTTTGGGTTTTTGCTACTGAGTAGTGCGCCAATGATGCTTTCCAATGTGTTGGCCTGTGTGGAAATTTGCTCATTGCGTAATTGTGCTTTGTGCCATGCCATGATTCTTAGTGCTGTATCTTTGTTGACGTCGAATTCCTCCCTCAATTCATCCAATGGATCTTCTTGGAATTCTGATTCGGTAGCGATGGCGTAGCTTGCTGGGTCAGAGTCGAATGTGGCTCCTGATGCTGTTACTTCGTCGCATGGTCGTAGATGTAGCGCGGCTGCTTTTTCTGATTCGGAGAGTGTGTTTATCCACTCGTCGAATTCTTTTTGAGCGATGTGCAGTTGATTTTTTCTGTGGCGATCGTAGTCCATGTCAATCGGGGATCGTTCGGATTTCTAGCTCCATTTCAATATCTACATAGATTTTGACGTCTTCTGGAGGAGTGTTGTGGCCTGTCCGCAGAGCGCGAATGAAATCGATTATTTGCTTACTTACGCGTTCGGGAATAGGTGCGGCAGTGGTTGTGTGATCGGCTACGCTTGTCGTCATAAGTAATAATTGTATATTTTTTTACTTACTTGCAAGAAAAATGTTGCATTTTTTTACTTTTGTTATTATAATAGCAAACAAATGAAAGTTGAAAGTTCTCCTTCAAATCACGCTATTACTCTACGTTCTATATTAAAGAATAGAAAAATCAGTTATTCTGACTTTGGGAAGATGGCAGATCTCTCTCGCGCTGACATATCAAATATTATTAGTGGCAAAAGGGTAGTAGGAAATAAACTGCTACAAAAAATAGTAACTGCGTTGGGCGGTGTTGATGGTGCAAAATTTGCAGAGATTTACTTTATTGATATTTTGCCGACTGATTTCGCATGTGTTGTTCATGTAAATGTGGACGACCAGGCGAAGAAAGAACGGGGTGATCCCGAGACTGAGTGGGCATTAGATACATTAGCTAATGCAATGAAAGTTAATGAGCACCTAGCTAAAGTGATCATGAATTTAGCCCGTTGTCATGGTTAGCCCCGCACCCCCTTATATGTCTTCTAAGCCACCTACTCTCTAGGTGGCTTTTTTATTGCGTTGATCAGGCAGGGTTTGGCAGAGTGTTCCTTTGAACCCTGACATGG
>CAIRGO010000035.1 GCA_903878115.1 Akkermansiaceae bacterium
CAAAACCAATTACCGATTACGCCACAGAGACACTGCTGGTCACTTTATATCCGAAGCGAATGGAGCGCATGGCGCGCCTGAGCGTGCCGTTACAACAACAAATGAAGGCCGTGAAACCGTCCATCATTTCCATACAATGGATCAGGTACTTAGATCGGCTGACGCGCGAGCCCGCCTACACCATCTGATTGAACCGCTTAACCATGCGGAACGCGAAGCTTTGATAGCGATTACCGCGATAAGCTTGCAAGAGGATCACAGCTCTTAGTGGTAGACGGCTGCCTTATTCGGCCAATGCAGCGCGCTTGGCTTGCCGGTTTTTAAGTGAGGTCATCAAGACAACCAAAGCAGTTGTCACCGTCACCGAAACCGGGATCAAAAGGATCTCGAGCAGGGGCTCCAAGATTATGACCAAGACCAAAAGTGCCTCCAACGGCAGCCCCAAAATCCCACCGCAAAACAACAGGGCCGCTGCCAAGACCCCTGGCCCGTTGAGCCCCGTAATCAGCACTGCTGCCATGATGGATAGGCACAGCACGTTAAACAACAAAAGTGGCGTTACCGGCACTTGGTAAACCGCAATTGTATAGACCAACACTGAGGCGAGAATTGTAATCATTCCAAAGCGACCAATCGCCAAGCCCAAAGATGCAACGACCTCTTGATCATCGCTATCTTCGGACCCGTTTTCCCGGATTTTATCTAACACCAGAACCAGGGACGCTTCTTCCGTCACAGCCAAGATGCCCGCGACGATTGCGTCTTTAAGATCGGCCGCAACCTTAAAAGGGGAACGCCGTGATGCCAGCGCAGTCACCAAAATAGCCAGGGTCGAGGTGACCGCCGTAGACGCCAAAATAACACCAAACAGAGGCACCAATGCTTCTAGGTTGTCCGCCGACATGGCATGCGCAGCATGAACGGCATAGAAGAACACGGCGATTGGAACCAGGATCTGCATCCGCTCCATCATATGTTCAAAAGGCCGTCGCAGCGTTCCAATCAAAGTAATGAACCGGTTCCGATGCTGTTCAGACAAGCGCAAAACTGCAATCGAAAAAATGATCAAAAAGATGATGATCTGACCTAGGTTCATTTCCGAGAGTGCAGAGAACACATTGCTTGGCACGAGGTTCGTAACAGCCTCTCCCAGTAAAGAAATGTGGCCAACCTCTCCTTGACCACTCAGCGTTACCTCAACAGAATTTGAGTCAGTTTTGCCAAACGCGCTGACAATGTCGCCCAGGCCCCGCCCAATGGTTTCCCGTTCAAGGTTTACAACAATCGTTGACACAAAAATCGCCAATGCGGCGCTTACGATCATTGCGGATACCAATAAACCGGTGACACGCAAGCCCGCACCACGCTCGTCTTTCCGAGCTTTTATCCTTGAGATTGCGTAAATGATAGTAAGGATCAAAAACGGCAGAGCCATCATCCGATATAGCGAAATGTACAAAAGCTGGAACTGGTCAGGAAGATCGCCAAGCGACCATGTCACGCCGACATACAAGCCAAGGGCGGCCGATACCAGAACGCCGGGGCCGCTATGAAGGAAATGGAAAATCTTCCCAACAAGCGTATGAGGTTTGTGGTGCGCGTGATGTTCCAACTTAATTCTCCGCCATATTTTTTGTTGCACGTCCAATGTCGGCGGGAGCCAACCCCTCAAGCCCCCAGATGACAGAGGTGTAGTTATCCTGACTTTCGAAATCGCAATAGCCCAATGGAAGTGCTAGACCAGTTGACCACTGCCCAACCGTTAAATTAGGCACAGGAAGTAAGGGCCCCCACGTGACCCCTATACTAAAATCGCTCGGAAGCACTTTCATTGGTTCGCGCTCATTGCCATAGAATGATCGTTTTCTTCTTTGTCCTTACGTGACTTTGGGATGATGATGGAGGTCGTTGCGCAAGTGCCCAACACAAGCACGAACACCCTAAACATCGTCACGATAGGGTCCACGGCAATGAACATCGGAATAATCGCTTCCGACGGTAAGTGAAGGGCGTCAATTACAATCGAGATCAAAACCACTGTTACCGCACCACTGGAGCCACTTGATGCGATACCAGCAGCAATCGAGAAAACAATGATTGTTGCATATTTTGCAAAATCCATCTCAACACCGTAGATTTGGGCCGCAAAGATCGCTCCAATAACGAAATATTGGGTCGAAGCAACGCGGCAAACCGTTGTGCCGAGAGGCAAGAGCAAGTCCGTGCCCGCGGTGCTGAACCCAAGTTTCGTCGTCATTTCCCGGATCGCTGTCGGAATACAGGCAACCACTGACTGCGTTGTGAGTGCGAATACAAACGTATCACGAAGCCGTTTGGTGGTTTGAATTGGAGAAACCCCGGCGCGATGAGCTATCACTAGCACGCTGACCGCAATCAAGCACAGGGCGCCAGTGATCTGCGTGAGCATAAATGGGGCGAGTGACAACAGCGGTCCTACACCAACTGAAGCAACCTGTGCGGAAACCATGGAAAAAAGTGCAAATGGCAAAACAAGCGTGATCCAATAAATAACTTGGACGCAGGATGCTTGAACGGCTTTAAACATACCAAAAAGATCTTCGGTATCCTTGTCAACTTCCCGTGCCATTGCAGCGCCAAAAATAATACAAAAAATCACAACTTTTAACGTGTCACCGTTGCTTAACGCTTCAAAGATGTTTCGAGGCACAAATCGATCAAAGATCTTTAGCTCCTCGATTTTGGTGTCCGATTTTGAATTTTTAAGGCTAACGGTGTCTTGCCCCGTGCTCTGCGCGCTTTCTAAGCTTCCATTTACCAAGTTACCCATGGATGCCATTGAACCATCATTACCAAAACCTGCGGGCGGAAGTAACAGAGCCGTGCCTAAGCCAAAAAATGCCACAAAAATTAGTGTTAAGGGATAGGTTATTACAATGCGACGAGTGTATTCAGCAGCTTTCGGGTTGGACGCGACGCGAGCAATCCCTAATGTGATCGTCACAAAGAGATAGGGAAGCACGATCATCTTCATCAAGCTAATATAATATGTTCCGACGGGCGCCACTGCAAATCCCAATGCTGGTGCCTTGATGCCAACGTAAATCGCAAAGAGGGTCACTGGGAAAAGAAAAAGCGGATTCAGTAATATTTTCCGGATGGACGCCATCATGTCACTGCTCTCCTTTTTCCGCGATAGACGCGCGATATAAGCCCATCACATCATCTGCGTTCATTTTTCTAGGGCGGTCATCGATAACCTGGTTTACGATCGCCAAAAGCATTGGCTTGTTCCCTGGAACCGCCACTGAAATGCCACTGCGAGCGTCATCGATGGTTATAGATCGCAGACTGATTGAGGTTTCAGGCTGATCTAAACCAACGGCACGTACCGCGAATTCATCGCGGTATCCAGCATCGACAGTTCCGTCAATTGCGGCGTCAATGACAGCCGACCAATTCTTTAAGGACACAACTTTTGCATCCGGAAAATACATCTTCGCAAACGTCTCGTAGGCAGAGTTCTCGATCACACCCAGTGTTCCGTGAAAATGGCGAACATAATCGCCAACA
Source organism: Akkermansiaceae bacterium (assembly GCA_903878115.1). Taxonomy (GTDB): domain Bacteria; phylum Verrucomicrobiota; class Verrucomicrobiia; order Verrucomicrobiales; family Akkermansiaceae; genus UBA956. The sequence goes on from CAIRGO010000035.1 coordinate 3,553, forward strand.
TCTTGGTCAGCAGACTTTTGCTTTAGGTTTAGGCGGTTGAATAGCAAAGCGTGACGCAATGTGACATAGGGGCTTGAAAACGCCACGATACGGGCGCGCGCTCCTGTGCGGCTTAGTTTCGATACTGCAATGTCAGCCTTACCCGTGCGCACCATTTCGATTGTTTCATCGAAGGATTTGGCCGACCGGTCGAAGCGTGGCTGGACGCCCATAGCGGACGCGATGCTTTTGGCTAGGTCGACATCTATGCCAACAAGTTGCCCATCTTTAACGCTGAAAAACGGCGCGTTGTCGGTTCCCAGCATCGCGATCACAATGTAACCCTGCTTGGTTATTGCCGTTATGTCGGGCGGGCCGTCTTGTGCCAAGCCGACTGTGCCGAACACAGCGGCGATCATTATGAAAGCTGCGGCGATCGCCCTTTTCAAGAATTCGAACATTTGCCAGTTTTCTCCAAAGCGCACGAGGGATGTGCTAACTTTATTTCAGTCGCACGTCCACTCTCTCATGCTTAAATCCATCAAATAAAAATTCACTGTATGGGATCAATCGCCCAATCCTTTTAGTCTGCGAGCAAAATCAACAAATGTTTCCTTTCCAAAAGTTTTTGAAAATTCATGCCATGTAATCTTCCGTGCGTTTTTGCGCAGTGCCCTGTCCCGAAGGACAAGGCGCGCGAAGCGGTGAAATGCCGCTTGAGCTTTTCCCTGGGTCTGCACTTTTGCGCTCAAAAGCGCAGACTACCGTGTTTCAAGTTTCCTCTGATGGTTGGAAGACACCCCCGGCTTATGCTTCGACAAAGTATCCGCTGCGTGCCAAAGCCTCTTCCTCGGCAGAGAAGTG
>CAIRGO010000036.1 GCA_903878115.1 Akkermansiaceae bacterium
ATTGCCATCGCCGAAGGTGAGACCGGTAATGGTCCGGGCGCTGTCGAGGCTAACCGTGCGGTCCGCTGTGATGTTATTGGTGAAGTTTGCAGCGGCGCTGTCGGCGATGATGCTATTCAACCAGTTTGTATTGAGGCTCCAGATGCCGTTGGCGTCCACGTTCCACGTGCCGGCAGCGGCGTGCGCTACCTGCGTGGCAAGCATCGCGGCGATGGCGGAGGCGAGAGCGAACGGGATGCGGGAGTTCTGAAGAAGGCGGGATTTTTTCATGTATTTTTTGGCTGGGAGTTTGAGATTTTGGATTTTGGGAGCGCCGCCCCTCCAGGCGGTATCCCCGGTTGGGGACGGCGTCCCTCCAGACAGCGTCCCCGCTTATTCCGGGATAAACCCAAATAACTTCCGGAAAATCGATTGTTGGTTAAATGTTAGAAGTTATTGGTTTTTAGGACTCCGAATCCAGACTTTTAACGAATAACTTCTAACTCATAATATTTAACAAGCGCCTCAGCGCCGGCGGCGCACCAGGGCGAGCATGCCGAGGCCTCCGAGCAGGGCGGCGACGTTGGGCTCGGGGATGGCGGTGATGGTTATGTAAGTATTGCTAGCACTGACACCACCATTCAAACCTGCGGTGGTATCATTGTAGTTCATCTTCCAGATTCCACCTGCATCGGTGAAGTTTGTATCATCCAGAATGTTGGTGACTCCCCCAAAATCCTTGAGCAGTCCGGTGAGGGTACCATCATAGGCGAAAAGAGTGAATTTGTCTCCAGCAGCGTAGGCGCCAAGCTGGACGAGATCCAGAATACCGCCGAGGGTCAAGGCACCCGCTACGTCGCCAAGATCGGCAGTGTTGAGGGTATTGTCGAGTTCGAACAAGCAGGTGCCACCGACCGTCAAACTGCCACCGAAGTTCATCACACCGACACTATTGCCGATTGCCAGCGTGTTGCCCGTGGTGACGTCGACTGCTGGAGTGATGGTGCCGCTACCGCTGAGGGTCCCGCCGGTGCCGCTGAACGAGACGGGTTGGGACAAAGCGGTGGAGGCGTTGTAGTTGAACTCGCCCGCGCCGATGGAGACACCGCTGGTGTTGTTAATCGTGCCGGAGGCGGCGATGGTGAGCTTGCCGCCGCTGACGTTCGTCGTGCCGGTGTAGGTGTTCGTACCGCCGATAACCCATTGGCCAGCGCCGGCCTTGGTGAGGCTGGTGGCGCCGGCACCATTATCGGCGATCACTTTCGAGAAGGTGTTCGCCCCGATGTTCGTTCCGCCGAGCGTGAGGAGCCGGGTCTGACCGGTAGTACCGTAGGCGAGCGCGACGGTGTTGTCAAAGGAGAGAGTGCCTACGCCCGAAGATTCGATCGTCGCGCCACCGCCGGTTTCACTGCTCAGGGTGAACCCGCGGTCGGTGGTTGCGTTGGAACTGCCGGTGTAGCGCATGGTGGCGGTAGGAGCGCCGAAGACCAGGTTGGCAGCGGCATTGGTCGATTGCCCGATGCTGCTGGCCGTGCCGCCATTGGCGAGGGCCGCCACTTCCATCACGCTAGCAAGGATTTGCGTTGCCCCGGTGTAGGTGCTGGCGGTGTTGGACAGGGTGAGAGTGCCGGTGCCGGACTTGATGATGCTGCCATTTTGCCCAGCGAAGTTGCCAGTGTTATTTGCGATGACGCCAGAGATAAGGGTGTTGCCCGTGCCATTAAAGGTTAGGATTTTAGACCCGGTTGTTTGATCCGTGTATACCTTGCCGGTGAATGACAGCGTGCCGCCGCCGGTGATGTTGTTGGTCACCGTCGCGTTGTTGCCGCGACCCATGGCCGCGCCGCTGAAGGTGAGACTCTGGCTGCCCGAGACCACCGTCGTGCTGCCATTCAACCAAATGGGGTTGGCCACAGTGCGCGCCGAGCCGCTCGCCTGCAGGGTGCCTCCGTTGAGGTTTACCAACGTGCTGGCGTTGAAATCGGTGCCCGTAGAGACGCCAAAGGCGCTGTCCGAGGCAACAACCACCGTGCTGCCCGCGTTGAGCCTCCAGCCGAAATTGGCGTTATTAGTCGCAAAGTTAAAGGTATTGGCGCCGGCGAGGACCAGCGTGCCACCACCAGCACCATTCAACTCTATTCTGCTGGTGCTTCCGGCGATGACAGCGCTGATAGTGGCGGTCTTGCCAGTTCCAAGGGCATTGACCGTAATGGCGGTGAGCCCGGTGAGGGTGTTGGCGGCATTTCCATTGTTGTCGAGAATCCAGCTTCCCGCCGTTGCTGTATTGCCATCGCCGAAGGTGAGACCGGTAATGGTCCGGGCGCTGTCGAGGCTAACCGTGCGGTCCGCTGTGATGTTATTGGTGAAGTTTGCAGCGGCGCTGTCGGCGATGATGCTATTCAACCAGTTTGTATTGAGGCTCCA